>JAITHX010000135.1 GCA_031279735.1 Prevotellaceae bacterium | reverse complement strand
TTCCCAGTAGAACCCTTTCTTTCAATTACGAATTACGAATTACGAATTACGAATTACGAATTACGACCTGTCTCGGCTGTACGTCCGCAGTCGTAATTCGTAATTCGTAATTCGTAATTCGTAATTGACACGTCCGTCAGGCAATTCATAATTCATAATTTATAATTCATAATTAAAAAAAGCACTTTTCCATTACAGAAAAGTGCCAAACATTATTTATTATGAGTAAACTTAAATATTGGAAAGATTCAGAGTTAAAGTCGCCGGACAGCGAATCATGCGCCTTACAGCGAAGCTATCCGCTGAAAGAGCTTATGCGAATTTTCGAGCAAGTCTTTTTTTATTGCGCGATAGTGCTGTTTAAGGAGTTTGGGATTGTCCTTAGCTTCGGGTTCGGGTTTATTAATCCGAAGGAAGAGTTGATTATACATTTCCACAGCTTCTTCTATTATAGAGAGAGCCTGTTCGGGTTTTCGGTCAGGATGTCGGAGGATGGAGGCTTGCGCATCGGCAACGATTTCGTTTGTCAGGAAAGCCACATCTTTTTTCAGACTTCTTAAATTTGCCATTTTCGTTGTGAATTAAATTTATATTTACTGATTTGAATGAATGTTTACTTGATTCCCGCAAGGTGAAAAAATTCCTCTCGGGTACGATTATCTTTCAGGAAGACGCCTGTGAAGGCGGAGGTCACCGTTGTGGCGCCCTGTTTCTGCACTCCGCGAATCTGCATGCACATGTGGGCAGCCTCTATCACTACTGCCACGCCAAGAGGTTTCAGCGCTTGACGAATACAGTCGCGTATTTCGAGCGTCAGCCGTTCCTGCACCTGAAGCCGGCGCGAGAAGGCATCGACCACGCGGGCTATCTTGCTCAGTCCCGTTATGTAGCCGTCGGGGATATATGCCACGTGCGCCTTTCCGTAGAACGGGAGGAGATGATGTTCGCACAGCGAGTACATTTCTATATCCTTCACGAGTACCATCTGCTGGTATTCCTCCTTGAATTTAGCCGAATTGATTATTGCCACCGGGTCTATTTCGTAGCCTTGCACGAGAAACTGCATGGTGCGGGCCATTCGTTTCGGAGTTTTCAGCAAACCTTCGCGCGCGGGATTTTCGCCCAGTTCTTCGATGACGCGGGAGTAGAGCGCTTCCAAGCGTTCGGTTTTTCCGATGTTTTCGGGTTGCAGGATTTTCTCGTATCCGGCGCTGTCGCTGAATATCTGCATCAGGCTAATTTCAGGATTTCCCGCATCAGGTTTTCGGCTCCGGCGGCAACGGTCGATATGTCGGCGTCGGCGCACATGTAGGCTGGCGTCGAGACGAGGCGATAAGTTTCGTCCGTAACTGTTTCGTCGCGCGAGGCTACAACATGTTCTGCTCCGATTTTCACGGCTGCGTCGGAGGATTCGCTTTGCGCGCCGAGGGTGATTCTGCAGCCCTTGAACACTTTTGCCAGCAGAATGGGCGCGATGCAGGTTGCGCCTACGGGCTTATTCAGCCTGTGGGTTTCCAGCAGAGCCTTTTCCAGTGCGGGGATAACGGCGAAATCGGCTCCTTTATAATAGAAGTCGCAAAGATTCTTCACTGCGCCGAATCCTCCGGGCAGGATTAGCGCGTCGTATTCGGCGGGCGCAAATTCGGCAAGACTGCGTGCTGCGCCTCGCGCTATCCGGTTTGCTTCGACGAGGATGTTGCGAGTTTCGGCAACCCGCGCGCCGGTGGAATGATTCACTGTTTCCGTTTGTTCCGCATCGGGGGCGAACACCGTGCAGTCGCATCCGGCTCTTTTCGCGGCGAGGAGCAGAAGCACGGTTTCGTGTATTTCCGAGCCGTCGAACACTCCGCATCCCGATAAAATAACTGCAATTCGTTTCATTTTCTGTTTTCTGTTTGTAATAAACGTGTAATTAAACGTGTAAAAACGTCAGATGACATTCAGTTCGCGCGCTATCTTCGCTATTTTGTCGATTGCGAAGTTCACTTGGTCGAAGGTATGGGTTGCCATGAGCGAGAAGCGAATCAGCGTCATGTCTTCGCTCACGGCGGGCGACACTACGGGATTCACAAACAGTCCCTCTTCGAGGAGGCGCACGGTGAATTTAAACGTCTTGAAATTGTTTCGTATGATTAGGGGGATGATTGGCGTTTCGCTGTGTCCGGTGTCGAATCCGAGTTCTTTGAAGCTCTTGGCGCAGTAGTGGGTCAGGTTCCAGAGATGCTCGATGCGTTCGGGTTCGCTTTTGATTATTTCGAGGGCGGCGAGCACTGCCGCCGTGGACGAGGGCGTCATGCTGGCGCTGAATATCAGCGAACGCGACTGATGTTTGATGAAATTTATCGTTCGTTCGTCGGCGGCGAGGAATCCGCCGAGCGAAGCCAGCGACTTGCTGAAGGTGCCCATGATGATGTCCACCTTGTCGGTCAGTCCGAAGTGCGACGACACCCCGCTGCCCTGCTTTCCGATGACGCCGAGGCTGTGGGCGTCGTCCACCATGATATTGGCGTTGTATTTTTCGGCGAGCGTCACTATGTCGGGGAGGTTCACTATGTCGCCCTCCATGCTGAATATTCCGTCGGCAACGATGAGTTTAAGTCGGTCGGGTTCGCAGTAGCGGAGCACCTTTTCGAGGGATTCGGGATCGTTGTGCCGGTACTTCATTGTTTTGCCGAACGAGAGGCGCGCGCCCTCGATGATCGAAGCATGGTCGAGTTCGTCGAGGATAATGTAGTCGTTTCGTCCGATGACGGTGGGGATGGCACCGAGGTTCGACTGAAATCCGGTGCTGTAGATAATTGCGGCGTCCTTTTCCACATATTCGGCGAGTTTGTGTTCGAGTTCCACGTGAATGTCCAGCGTGCCGTTGAGATAGCGCGAGCCGGCGCAGCCCGTTCCGTATTTTTCTATTGCCTTTATTGCGGCTTCCTTCACTTTGGGGTGCGAAGTGAGGCCCATATAGCTGTTCGAGCCGAACATGAGAACTTTCTGACCGTTGATATAGACTTCGGTGTCCTGTTCCGAAGCTATGGGGCGAAAAAAGGGATAATGTCCTTCGGCTTTGATTTTGTCCGGCTCGCTGTACTTCGACGTTTTGTCCTTAAGCACATTGAAATAAGTGGTATCAGTTTTTTCCATCTTCTTTGATTTATTTGAATTAACTCAATTTATTCATAACACGGTTACCCAGCCGAATTTATCCTCCGCGTCGCCAAGCTGAACGGCTTGCAGTCTCCGGTACAGCGTCACGCTTTTTTCGCCCGGTTCGTCGCCATACCTGTAAATCGCGTTCATTTCCTTGTCGTGAATGCTTTTTATCGGGGTAATCACGGCGGCGGTTCCGCACGCGCCCGTTTCCGAAAACGTCGAGAGTTCTTCGACCGGCACCTTGCGGCGTTCGACCGTCATTCCCATGTCTTCCGCCAGAGCGCGAAGGCTCATGTTGGTGATTGATCTGAGTATGGATTCCGAATCGGGCGTAACGTAGGTGTTTTCCCTGATTCCGAAAAAGTTCGCGGGACCGCACTCGTCGATATACTTCTTTTCCTTCGCGTCGAGATAGAGCGCCATTTTGAAGCCTTCGCTGTATGCCTGCGCGCCCGACACGAGCGACGCCGCGTAGTTGCCCCCTATCTTGTAGCGTCCCGTGCCAAGAGTGGCGGCGCGATCCACATCGCGCACAAGTTTCACGTCAACGCATTTGAATCCTGTGGGGAAATACGGACCCACAGGGCTGACGAATATGACAAACAGAAATTCGTCGGCCGGCGCAACTCCCAGTCTTGCGCCCGTGCCTATGAGCAGCGGACGGATATAAAGCGAGGCGCCGGTTCCGTAGGGAGGCACGTAGTCCGCGTTCAATTCTATTACTCTCCGCAAAGCCTCTTCGAATATCGCTTCCGGCACTTCGGGAACGAGTATGCCGCGCGCCGAGAAATTCATTCGCTCGTGATTCTCCTTCCAGCGAAAGATTCTTACTCTTCCGTCCTTTCCGCGAAACGCTTTGAGACCCTCGAAAATCTCCTGTCCGTAGTGCAGAGCGGTGGCGCTTATGTGCATCACTATGTGTTCGGAAGAGGATGTTTCGACCGCGCCCCACTTTCCGTCGCGATAATAGCAGCGAACGTTATAATCGGTCGGGTAATACGCAAACGACAGTCTGCTCCATTCTTCGGGTATTGTTTTCATTGTCTTGTCTTGTACCTTATATTATAACTAAATTTCAGTGTCCTGACCTAAAAAAATCAGCACGCAAAGTTATGGAAATATTCCGCATTATCCATAACGTTCAATGTTTTTTCGCGCGAAAAAATTCGCCCTGCAAAGATTGTGCCGTCCGATTCTATTCTTTTTCAACGGATAAGCTCTCAGAGTGCATAAAGATTGTCCGTATTGGTGAGTCGAACCTCCGTCCCGTTTTTCCAGTACTTCGCCACATACTTTTTCCCGTTGTGTTCGTAGCCCGCTATATAAACGTCGCCGCCCGCAACAGTCACGGAAGTCGCGTATCCCGAATGACGCCCCGACGTGAGCGACGTCTCCGCTCCGTTTTTCCAGCACTTCGCCGCCGAAATGCCGTCGGTCTCCTCGCAGCCCACAGCATACACATCGTTGCCCGACACGGCTATCGAACTCGCGTAGGCGTGCCGGGTGCCGTCCGACAGCACCGTCGCGACGCCGTTTCTCCAGTACTTCGCCACCTTGAGTTCCCTGTGGGTTTCGTAGCCCGCCACATAGATATTCCCCTCGACCACAGTTATCGAATATGCCACTGCATCCTTAGTCCCGTCGGTAATTGCCCGCACCGCTCCGTTTTTCCAGTACTTCGCCACGTGACGAACCGTGTTGTTCTCGAATCCAGCCACATAAACATCGTCGCCGCTCACGAACACCGAATACGCGCCCGCGTTCCTCGCCCCGTCGGTGAGGTCTGTCCCGTGTCCGTTTTTCCAGTGCTTGGCGACGGATTTCGTTCCGTTGAACTCGAATCCAACCACGTGTATCGCCCCGTCCGACACTGCTATCGAATGTGCTTCGCTGTTGCTCGACCCGTCGGAAAGCATCTTCATCTCCCCGTTCTTCCAGAAGGCGGCTATCATATTGTCCGTTTCGGGACGAATGTTGCCTGCGGCATAAACATCTTCGCCCTTTGCGGCTATGGCGTTTGCCGACGAATAATAGCCGTTCAGCAGCGTAGCCGACAAACCGTTTTTCCAGAACTTCGCCACAGCGTGAATCCCGTTGTACTCGTAGCCTGCCACATAAACATTTCCGTCGGCAATCGCTATCGCGTGACAGCCCGCATCCCTCGACGCGCCCGAAATCGTAGTCGCGACCCCGTCCTTCCAGTACGTCCCCACATACGACGACGCCGACATCTCGAAGCCCGCCACGCAAACCGCGCCGTCGGACACCGCTATTGCCCGCGCCTCGGACCATCTCGCGCCGTCGGAAATAGCAGTCCTCACTCCGTTCTTCCACATCACCGCAATCCGGTTTTCGCCGTCCGCCCATTCGGTACCCGTCAGATACACATCGCCGTCCGAAACGCACACCCCGTAAGCTGCCGTCTTCTTCGACGCTCCGGTCAGGCGCACCTCCGCCCCGTTCTTCCAGTACTTCGCGATATAGCGTCCGGCGATAATCTCGAAACCCGCCGCGTGCACATCGCCGCCATCAACCGCAATAGCCATCGCGCAAGTGCTTCCCGACGAAGCGTCGGACAGCTTCGTCTCCTTGCCGTTCTTCCAGTATTTGGCAACATCGCGCTCCCCGTCGTTCTCGAACCCCGCCGCATACACATCGTTGCCCGCAACGGTTATCGCATTGATGCAGGCGTGCCGCTTCCCGTCGGTCAGCGATCGCGGCACGCCATTGCGCCAGATTCGGGCTACCCTGCTGGCGCCGTTGCTCTCGTAGCCGGCAGCATAAACCGAACCGCCGGCAACGGCTATGGAATACACTGCCGCCGGATGCTCGCCGTCCGTGAGAGTCACCAGCCGCCCGTTTCTCCAGTACACCGCATAACTTTTCAGCAATTCGGTCTCGCTGCCCGCCACATAGATATCATCGCCCGACAAGGCGATCGAATAAGCGTAAGCAGGACGGGAAACATCCGAAAGAATCGTCTCCCGCCCGTTTTTCCAGTATTTCGCCACCGCGCGCGATCCGTTATATTCCGTGCCGGCAACATAAACATCGCCGCCCGCAACGGCAATCGAACGCAATTCTATATCGTCCGCCGCGTCGCTCGAATCGAAATGCTGACAGTATTTAGGGAAAACATCGGCGCTTTCGCCGACTGTTCCGCTGATCCGGACAGGCTCTGTCGCGGATTTGTGATTGTTTTGACAATAAACCATTAGTGTCAATGTTGCACATGCGGCAACCATTACCGTTAATCTTTTCATTTTTAGAGGTCATTATATTCTTAGACTTCGCAAAGTTAAATTTTATATTCTTAAACAGCACAATTAAACAGCACAGTTTTTTCCATACCCGGAAAACGCCGCCTTAACAACACCGCTCGCCCGATATTGTTTTTCGGTTCGGTTGATTTACGAATTAAAAATTAAGAATTAAGAATTAAGAATGACCTGACGGACGCAGGGAGAAATGAACTGTCCGACTTTCCGTCAGGCAATTCTTAATTTTTGGTTCTACTGGGAATTGTGTGGAAAAAGTTTGCGTGTTTTTTCACCGCGTTGCGGTGTTTTTGTAACGCAAGGGGCGCAAAGGCTTCGCAAAGGGCGCAAGGGCTTCGCGTCCTTTG
>JAITHX010000228.1 GCA_031279735.1 Prevotellaceae bacterium | reverse complement strand
GGCTCGAAAAAAGAAAGATAATGTTATTAACGATAAATTCAAATTAATAGAACATGAGCAATACGCCCGCCATAGTAATTTTGTGCGGAGGAGGACCCGCTCCCGGCATCAACACCGTCATCAGCGCGGTGTCGAAAGCGTTTCTTAAATCGGGTTATCGCGTGATCGGTCTGCACGAGGGTTACAGGAACCTTTTTGCCGCCGCCCAGAAAACCATCGACATTGATTTCGATTTCGCCGACACCATTTTCAACGTCGGAGGAAGCGCATTGAAGATGAGTCGCTACAAACCGAAGAACGAAGAGTTTCGTCCCGACTTCTTCGTCAACAACAACATCAAACTTTTAGTCACCATCGGAGGCGACGACACCGCCTCAACCGCCAACCGCATCTCGAAGTATCTGTCGGAAAAGAACGTGCCCATACAGAATCTCCACGTCCCCAAGACCATCGACAACGACCTTCCGCTGCCCGAAGGCATCTCCACGTTCGGCTATCAGTCGGCAAAGGAGGAAGGCGTCGATATAGGCAACGCGGTTTACGAGGATGCGCGCACGAGCGCTCAATGGTTTGTAATGTCGGCAATGGGACGTTCGGCCGGACACCTGACGTTCGGCATAGGTTCGGGCTGTCACTACCCGATGATCGTCATTCCCGAAATGTTCAACAGGACGTCGATTTCGCTCGACAAGATCGTGCGTCTCGTGGTTTCGTCCATAGTCAAGCGTAAAATCATGGATATACCCTACGGAGTTGCAATAGTGAGCGAAGGAGTGTTCCACACGCTTTCGTCGGACGACATCAAGTCAACGGGCATAGAGTTCACCTACGACGAACACGACCACCCTGAACTCGGAACGGTGAGCAAGGCTCATATCTTCAATCTGCTTGTTCAGAAACGGCTTTCGCTTCTCGGACTCGGCGTCAAGTCGCGTCCCGTAGAACTCGGCTACGAGCTGCGATGCGTGCCGCCCAAGGCTTTCGACCTGATGTACTGTCAGCTTCTCGGCATAGGCGTGAAGATTCTCTTCGACCGCGGCGCAACCGGCTCGATGGTGACAGCCGACGTGAACGGCAACATCGCCGCGCTTAATCTCAAGGACATGGAAGACCCCTCGACGGGCAAGATCGAACCCCGTCTGGTGAACATCAACGGCGGAAAGGCGCGCACGATTTACGAACACGCCCTGCACTATCTCACGCCGAACGACTATGCGGCGGCAAAGGCGTATCTTTCCGATCCGGAACACTACGATTTCAAGAAAATTCTCGAATGGAACTGACAGCGCCGACGCGCCGACCCACGCCCGTTTCGAAAAAATACAAAACGCGGAACAATGTAAAATACGAACGTTCCGCGTTTTGCGTGTCGAGACAAAAAAAAATCGAAGAAAAATGTTTCCGGTAAAGAAAAATGTATTAATTTCGCGCCGTAGAACAAAAAGCGGAAATAGCTCAGTCGGTAGAGCACAACCTTGCCAAGGTTGGGGTCGCGAGTTCGAGTCTCGTTTTCCGCTCTCAGAATACATAAACGCTACAAACGCGGAAATAGCTCAGTCGGTAGAGCACAACCTTGCCAAGGTTGGGGTCGCGAGTTCGAGTCTCGTTTTCCGCTCTCTTCAAAAAAAACCTTGGACAGAGGTTTTTTTTTTGCTTGTAAATAAATGATATTTTATGACGGAACAAAACAACGATAAGGACAAAGCCTACTTGTTTCAGGTGAATCTCAAGGGCATGATCGAACTGCTGTCGGAACACATCTACAGCTCGCCCAACGTGTTCGTGCGCGAACTTCTGCAAAACGGAACCGACGCCATAACCGCAGGCTGCGGCACCAAGCCCTTCGCAGGCGAAATAAACGTGGTGAAAGAAGGCTCGACAGTGATCTTCGAGGATTCGGGCACAGGACTGACGGAAGACGAAATTCACCGCTTCCTCTCGGTCATCGGACAAAGCTCGAAACGCGACACTGCCTTGTCGCGAAACTACATCGGCAAATTCGGCATCGGAATGCTGTCGTGCTTCGTGGTGAGCAACGAAATAGTGGTCGAAACCTGTTCCGCCGCCGTGCCGGGCAAAACGCTGCGATGGAGAGGCAAAGCCGACGGAACGTATCTCATGGAAGAATCCGCCGCCCCGAAGGATGCCGGCACCCGCGTGATACTGCGTCCGAAAAAGGAATGGAGCTTCCTGTTCGAGAAGCCGGAACTGAAAAAAAACATCCTCTATTTCGGCAACGCTCTTCCGGTCAGAATCAATCTGGCGGAAGGCGACAAAAAGGAAGCCCTCGTGTGGCGCACTCCCGCTTGGCTCGATCTCGAATCCACGCGCGAAGAACTGCTCGACTGCGGCAAACAAATCTTCAACATAGACTTCCTCGACGCCTTCCCCATCCAAACGCTCACGGGCAGAATTCGCGGCGCGGGATTCGTGATGCCCCACAAAATACAGTTCACCGGAGCGAAAGAACACCGCATCTATATGAAACGCATGTTCCTGTGCGAACACGCCGGCAATTTGCTCCCCGAATGGGCGTCGTTCGTCAAGTGCGTGATCGACACGGAAAGCCTGCAGCCTACCGCCTCCCGCGAATCGCTGGTGGACAACCTCGAACTCAAAGAAGCGAAAAAGGAACTGAACCTCGTATTCAAAGACTATCTGCGCGACATTTCCGCAGAAAATCCCGATCTGCTGCAAAACATAATCGACATTCATCACATGTACATCAAGGCGCTCGCCGCGGAAGATTCGAGCCTGCTGAAAATGTTTGCCGACCACATTCCCTTTGAAACAAACAAGGGTGTGCTGACTTTCGGCGCCCTGCGCCTCACCGAAACCGAAATATACTACACCCTCTCGTCCGACGACTTCAAGCGAATACGCCGCATCGCGGGTTCGCGCGGAAAAACAGTGATCAACGCCATCTATTCCTTCGAAAACGACATAATCAGAAAAATACGCATAGTGTTCCCCGAAATACGCCTGTCGGAAATAAACCCGCGCGACATACTCGACGATCTGGGCAAAGCTGTCGAAAACGACGCGAAATTCAGTGATTTTGAACGGCGCGCCGACGAGATACTGACAAAATACTACTGCAAGGCGCAAATCAACAAATTCGACCCCGAAGAAACGCCCGTCATCTACTTCGCCAACGACGAAGCTCTGCAAAACAAACACATCATGGACTTCTCCGGCGAGAAAAATCCTTTCGCCTCCGCACTGCACGAAGTGATGAAGAAAAAGGACGTGCCCGCGCCGGTTCTCTGCTTCAACAAAAACAATCAGCTTGTCAACGACCTTGTCGATATGGACGACGAAATCATGTTCGAGGCGGTGGTGAAGATACTCTATGTGCAATCGCTGATGCTCGGCAATTACCCTGTCCAGAAGAACGAAATGAATATGTTCAATGATTCGGTCTATCAACTTCTGATCTCCGGAGTGGGACACTCCTCGCTGTTCGGAAAATGATTCGTAATTCGTAATTTCTACTTATCTTTGCGCCGTTAAAATTTAAAAATGGTAATAATATGAATATAGCGAATCCTAATTATGATGCCGCTTTCCAGTATATGATGGAAGACGACGATGTGGCGCAAGACTTTCTGTCGGCAATTTTTGCGGAGAAAGTGACCCGCATTTCAAACTATGCCGCAGGCAGCAGCCGGTCGGAGAAGAATCCGATTAAATTTCTCGTCCGCAGGCTCGACTACAACGCCAAAGTGACCATGCCCGACGGAAACCTCAGAGACATAATCGTCGAGCTGCACAAGATCAAGCTCCTGTCGGACGTTCCGCGCTTCCGCAAGCGTATAGAAGCGTATTACAGCAATCCGGAAAACGGACGCACCTTCAGCGAAGGACCTCAGGTTTACCGCCTCTACTTTTTCCAGCACTCGATAAGCGCTTCGGATACGCCCGTGATTTATTC
Organism: Prevotellaceae bacterium; assembly: GCA_031279735.1. Classification (GTDB taxonomy): domain Bacteria; phylum Bacteroidota; class Bacteroidia; order Bacteroidales; family UBA932; genus JAIRLF01. The sequence goes on along the minus strand of JAITHX010000228.1, from coordinate 607 downwards.
GAGCTACGAGATAACGGATTCCATAACGAACGAGCAGTTCAGCATTGAGGACAACAAATTTTTACTGTCCATCTGTCCGCGATCGTGGTTTGTGCAGATACCTAAACTGAAACAGCCGGAAGCCGAAATAGAGCAGGCGCTGTCGATCTTCGACCGGCGCAATCTTACGAAAAATCCTCACATAGTCGAAGTGAACGAGGAGAATTTTCCGAAAACTTATCTTTCCGTGATACAGAGACTGCACAAGGCATCCGAAATAAGCAGCATCAGACTCGCGATGGAAATGGAGGATGCTTGCGCGATTGAATTTGGCAAGTGGGAAAGTATAATCAGTGAGCAAAAGAAAACCATAGCGCAAAAGGACAAGGAGATTGGGGAGCTGAAACGTCAGCTGTCGGGAACGCCGGGCAAATCGGACAAGCCGGCGTAGCGTCCCGCTAAGGGATGCGGAATAAATAAGTTATTCGGGCTTCCCTGCTAAAATGCCGGCAGGTTTTCGCCGCATGGCGCAGATTCTTCACCGCAAGGCAGTGTTTTTTCACCGCGTTGCGGTGTTTTTTCACCGCGTTGCGGTGTTTTTGTAACGCAAAGGGCGCAAGGGCTTCGC
>JAITHX010000226.1 GCA_031279735.1 Prevotellaceae bacterium | reverse complement strand
TCTCGTCAGAGTGGTGTCTCTGTGAATCGGCACTGTTGGTCCGTCGATGAAACGTATGCGGGTGCCGGCTTCCGCCCTTTTGTCGAAAATCCCTATCTCTTCGTAACCCCAGCAGTCGTACCACCTGAACGACTCGTGCTTGTATTCCAGAATGCACGAGGGAACGCTGCGCTTGAAGAAGACAGTATCCGGCTTGGCGTGACCGTTGTCGGACAGCACCGCCATGTACATGATTCCGTAGTCGAAAACATAGTCGAGTTCGGAAAGCTCCATGACATTCTCCCTCTCCGACCGCAGGACCGGATTATCGGGATTGTCCGCTTCGTATATTTTATAGGCGAACGGAGGGCATCGTCCGTCAACCCGCAGCCCTGCGGCATACGATTCGTAGGTTTCAGTATATGTCGGCTCGTAGCCTCCGCCCGAATAACTTTCTATTGCCTGTATTTCGCCGGAAATATAGACGGGATTGGAATTGTTGGCGTCGGTAATCGTGAAAGAGTATTGTCCGGCGGGCAAGCCGGAGATATTGAAATATGTTGTGTCGAAAACTTGCGGCTCAAGAGAAAAACCGGACGGCGCAGCGGTCGTTTCGATAGTGTACTCGCGAGGGCTGCGGCACTTGTCGTTAATCTCGAACGAGAAGCCTCCGTTCAGATTGTTGCATGAAGTATATGACTTGACTGTTACGGGAAGTGTAGCTCGCACAAACTCTATATCCGTATCGATAACGACAGTCGAATTGCATCTGTCGGTAATCGTGAAGACATAATTGCCCTCTTTCAGTCCGTTCGTTTCTTCTCCGACCTGTAGACTGGAGTTTGCATGGTTCTCGAACATTCTGAGAAATGTATGGTCGGTGCTGCTTTCGACTTTGATGTTGTACGGCGAGCCGCCGTTGTGAATATTCAGAATGATAAATCCGTCTCCGGTGCAGCTCCGGTTTTGTGCAGCGTTAAACTGCGCGCTTAACGGAATATGCGTGAAGGCGGGGACTTCCCGCTTTTCCGAAATAGTGGAACTCGTATTGCAGGCGTCGATGACGTTAAAGGAATACTTGCCGGGTTTCGACACGACTACCGTGTTGCCTTCGGCGGAATGAAAGACGGAATCGAAGGAGTTTCCGTCTTCATCGGTCGTCCGGACAGTGTACGGAGCTTTCCCGCCGAGAATATCCAGAGCAAGCTTCCCGATACGCTTGCAATCTATTATCTCGGTCGTGAACGATGTGGAAACATACATCGCCTCATATTCCTTATCGACCGTAACGAGATACTCCGTAACTTCCTTTTTGCTGCCGTCCGAGCAACCAACCTCGGCGACAATCTCGTATTCGCCCGGAAAAAGATCCTTGAAATAGGCGGTATCGGCCGTCATTGAGTCATGTCCCTTCATGCCGTTCGCCAGAACGGACGACCTCAAGACAACCGTTCGCTGAGCGATACTGCCGGCGGAAGAGATCAGCTTCGCCGTAATCGTTCCATTGTTCAAGCAAGTGGAAGCCGAAGTCTCGGCTACAATTTTGAAATCGCATTGCGCATCCGCTACCGCCGGCGACAATGCGCAAAGAATCAGCAAAGAAAAGAATACAATATACTTCATGGCACACATTATTTGAGTGACTGCAAAAGTATTGATTTTTCAAATGCGCCATGCGTTAAATAATACTAAGGGTTAGCGATTAGCGGTTAGCGGTTAGTGGTTAATGGTTAATTGTTAATTGTTAATGCCTGTCGGACGGGTGGAGTGAGACGAAGACACTGAGCGATTAATTGTTAATTGTTAATGGTTAATTGTTAATGCCTGTCGGACGGGTGGAGTGAGACGGAGACACTGAGCCGACAGGCATTAACAATTAACAATTAACAATTAACAATTAATTATGGTGCCTGTCGGACGGGTGGAGTGAGACGAAGACACTGAGCCGACAGGCACTAACCACTAACCACTAACCACTAACCACTAAATTTGGGATTCTCAATAAAACCTTTTAATTTTGCGGCGGAAAAATAAGGTGTAAACAATAGGTAAATGGAAAAGAAACGCAATGCAGTATCCTCTTTCATAGAGAAATATTTTCTGCACTTCAATGCTGCCGCCGTGGTTGATGCGGCGAAAGCCTACGAAAAGGCTTTAGAATCCGGTCAAAAGATGATGATTACTCTTGCTGGGGCGATGAGTACTGCCGAGATGGGCAAACTGCTGGCGGAGATGATACGTCGCGACAAGGTTCATATTATTTCCTGCACCGGAGCGAATCTCGAGGAGGATGTGATGAATCTTGTGGCGCACAAGAGCTACGAACGAGTTCCTCATTACAGGGATTTGACGCCGGCCGACGAATGGAAGCTGCTTGAGCAGGGTCTCAACCGCGTTACCGACACCTGCATACCGGAGGAGCGCGCTTTTCGTCGCCTGCAAAAACACGTTTACGCCCGCTGGAAGGCGGCGAACGACGCGGGGCGGAGGCATTTTCCTCACGAGTATCTGTATCAGACCCTCCTGTCGGGCGATTTGCAGCAGTACTACGAGATCGACCCTGCCGACAGCTGGATGCTTGCGGCGGCGGAGAAGAATCTCCCGATAGCGGTTCCGGGGTGGGAGGATTCCACGCTTGGCAACATTTTCGCGTCGTACTGCATCAGGGGTGAGCTTTCGCCGTCGGCAATGAAGACGGGGATAGAGTATATGACTTGGCTTGCCGACTGGTATGCGAACAATTCCGCTTCCGGCGTCGGCTTTTTTCAGATAGGCGGCGGCATAGCGGGCGACTTTCCGATATGCGTGGTGCCGATGCTGCATCAGGATTTGGAACAGGAAGCGACGCCGTTCTGGAGCTACTTCTGTCAAATCTCCGATTCCACCACGAGCTACGGCTCGTATTCCGGCGCCGTTCCCAACGAAAAGATTACGTGGGGGAAACTTGGCGTCGATACGCCGAAGTTCATCATCGAATCCGATGCCACCATAGCGGCGCCGCTTGTTTTCGCGTGGCTGCTCGACATGTAACAACCAAACAAATAGATAAAGCGACATGAAAACACTTTTATTTCTGGGAGGCTTGGGCGCGGGCGAGATAGTCGCCATTTCCCTTGTGGTGCTACTGCTGTTCGGCGGAAAGAAGATACCCGAACTGATGCGGGGCATAGGCAAGGGCGTGAAGAGTTTCAAAGACGGCGTGAAAGGCATCGAGGACGACATCAGCGCATCGCTGGAGGACGACAATTCGGCGACGAAGTCAAAAGACGAAAAATGAAAGTACTCGTTGTTGACGACGAACGCGGCGTCCGAAATTCGCTGAAGGATATTCTGGAGTACGAGAATGTGGAAGCCGCCGTTGCCGAAAACGGCATAGCGGCACTGGAGCTGTTTCGCAAACATTCGTTCGACCTTGTGTTCTGCGACATAAAGATGCCCGGTATCGACGGTATCGAGGTGCTTGAAAAGATGCAGGCGATAAACTCCGACATTCCCGTTGTGATGATTTCCGGTCACGGCAATATAGACACGGCGGTGGAATGTATCAAGAAAGGGGCTTACGACTTCATAGAGAAGCCGCTCGACCTGAACCGGATATTGATAACCATGCGTAATGCCGGCGACAGGACTGCTCTGGTGAAGGAAACGAAGAAACTGCAGCGCAAAGTGTTCAGGCATCACGAAATGATAGGCGATTCGGAAGGCATACGCCGGGTTCGGGACATCATAGAGCGCGTGGCGCCAACCGATGCTCGGATTCTCGTCACGGGTCAGAACGGAACGGGGAAGGAACTCGTAGCCCGACTGCTGCACGGGAAGAGCGGCAGGTCGTCCGGGGCGTTCGTGGAGGTGAACTGCGCGGCGATTCCCTCCGAACTCATCGAAAGCGAACTGTTCGGACACGAAAAGGGGTCGTTTACATCGGCGGTCAAACAGCACAAGGGCAAGTTCGAGCAGGCGAACGGCGGCACGCTCTTCCTCGACGAGATAGGCGACATGAGTCCGGCGGCACAGGCGAAAGTGCTTCGCGCCCTGCAGGAAAACAAAATACTGCGCGTGGGGGGCGACAAGGACATACAGGTTGACGTGAGAGTGATAGCCGCAACCAACAAGAACCTCCGCGAAGAGATAGAAAAGGGAAATTTCAGGGAAGACCTCTACCACCGCATCAGCGTCATACTGATTCAGGTGCCTTCGCTCAACGAGCGCAGGGGGGATATTCCTCTTCTGGCAGAACATTTCATACGCGAGATTTGCGAGGAGTACAGCGTTCCGAAAAAGGAAATAACGGAAGCAGCCATAGCCGAACTCGAGAAACTGATGTGGACGGGCAACATTCGCGAGTTCCGCAACGTCATCGAACGGCTGATAATTCTTTGCGACAGGCGCATAGATTCGAAAGACGTGAAGGCATACGCAAATCCGCTGTTCGTATAGAGCTTATTAATCATAATACATTTAAAGATATGTTAGCATTCAAGGAAAAAGTTTACAAAGCATCGCTCGAGCTGATTAAGAATCAGTCGGCGCTGCACTCGTGGGGAAACATAAGCGCCATAGACCGGAAACTGGGCATCATGGCGATAAAGCCCCACAGAACAAACATAAAGGACTTGCGTCCGGGCGACATGGTTGTCCTCGATCTGAAGGGAAACCTCATCGACGGCCGCAGAACGCCCTCGTTCGACGTGTCCACGCATCTGGTGCTTTACAACAGTTTCCCGAAGATAGGGGCAATAGCCCACACCCATTCCAAATGGGCGTCCTGCTGGGCGCAGGCGGGCAAAACCATTCCGCCGCTCGGCATCACGCATCTCGACAAGTTCTACGGCGAAATACCCTGCACGAGAGACATCACCGATGCCGAAGCCGAAAAAAGCTACGAGGAGGCGACGGGAAAGGTGATTGTGGAAGCCCTGCGAGGATTAGACCCCGCGAAGACTCCGGCAGTGCTTGTTTATCGGCACGGACCGTTCGTGTGGGGCGACGATGTGGATTCCGCGCTCAACAACGCCTCCATACTGGAAGAAATAGCGCAAATGGCGTATTTGACACTGCAGATCAATCCGCAGTCGAGCGCCATGAAACAGTGCCGCATCGACATCCACCATGACAGATATACGCGAAAGTAGCCGACAAGGCGCAACAATTGCATAACAATCGCACAACAACCGTATAACTATGCACAACAACTGTATAACCGTCGTATTCGTGCTGCTGCTCGCCGCCTGCGCCGATACGCCCAAGGCTCCCAAGCCTCCGCAAAACGGAGCGTTCTACGTTGGAGATTCATTGAACTACATAAAGTATCTCTACAAGGACGGGGTCAAGATGAGCGAAACGCCGTTCGTGAACGGAAAGGCGCACGGCTTGTCGAAGGACTATTTCTCCGGCGGCGCCTTGCGGCTGACCGTAGAATATCGGAACGCCAAGCGCAACGGAATGACCACCATGTACTACGACACGGGCGAGAAGTACAGCGAAATCCCCTACGCCGACGGAAAAATAAACGGCACGAAATTCAACTACAAGAAGGACGGCTCTCTCACGGCGAAAGTCGCCTATTCGGAAGGCGTGCCCGTCCCTCCGCTCGAAGAATACGACATAAACGGCAAGGCGATAGCCCAGCCTTCCATCAAATTCAAGACAAGCGGAGGCATATTGAAGATGGAACTAAGCGACAAGGCGTTTAGCGCCACTCAGTTTTACGCGGTCGAAAAGGACGGGCTGAAGCGCATACCCACCGAAAAGAAAGCCGGTTCGCTGGCATCGCCGCGCAAAGGCATGGTGATAAGAGCGGTTTACACCACCGGAAGAAACAACGAAGGCGCAGTTGACGCCAAATATTAATCGAAGAAGAATTAACGTTTTAGAAGAATTAACATTTTAAATTTAAAAGCAGATGAAAAGAATTATCTCGTTTGTTGCAATTGCGTTTATCGCGGTTGCGCTCTGTTCCTGCAACAATAGCGGACAGAAAGATTCCAAAACCAAAAAAGAGGCTTCGTGCTGCAAGGAAAGCAAGGGGCACGACTGCAAGCACGCTCACTCGGCCGACAAGAAACAGTGCTGCGCCGATTCGACTAAAGGGAAATGCGCGGCTTCGGCATCCTGCTGCAAGGCAAAAAAGATTGTCATCACGGCATACGTGGACATAAAACCCGACAAAACCGCAAAGTTCCTCGACGCGGTGAACGCCGTTATAGCAAAGAGCAAAGCGGAAGAAGGCAATTTGAGCTACAATCTCTTTGCCGATCTGAAGGACAAAAACAAGTTCGTTTTTGTGGAAGAATGGAAATCGCAGGCGGCTGTTGACACGCACTTCGCCACCGAACATTTCAAAGGATTCGGAACATTGCTTGAAGAAGTAGCGGCATCGCCGGCAAACATCAAGATATTTCAAGTAGCGGCGGAAAAATAACGGACATTCATTCAAGTTTTTCGGTATCGCCGCCACAATATTCTGCAATAGAATTGGCGATACCGAAATTTATTACTACTTTTGCGCGTCGATTCGGACGACGTTCTTCAGGTGAGGTGGGTGAGTGGCTTAAACCAACAGTTTGCTAAACTGTCGTAGAGTAACTTCTACCGGGGGTTCGAATCCCCCCCTCACCGCAATCAATTACGAATTACGAATTACGGCCTGCGGCTGTACATCCTTTGATCAATTACGAATTACGACAAATCAATTACGAATTACGAATTACGACCGACAGCGGACGTACAGCCGAAGCCGGGCGTAATTCGTAATTCGTGATTGATTCGCAGCAGGTCGTAATTCGTAATTCGTAATTCGTAATTGAAATCTGCGTCATCTGTGTGCTAAGTTATTTCTAACACATCCATTAGGGCTGCGGAATAAATAACTGCAGAGTTCCCGACCTGCGAGGAAAACAAATGTCGCGCTGTTCGGAAAAATCATACTTTAAGGGATGCCGTTCGGTTTTTCAGCGCGCGGACAACGCGGGTCAAAATCCGCGCGAATCCGTCAAAACGGGGTATAGGGCGCTTCGCCGGATGGCGGGGACTCCGTTTCCGTCTTCACGGCCGGACGGCACCCCATACCCCAATAGGTTATTTTCCCGCAAATACTATCCGGACGTTTTTTCGCGGTCATTCAAACCATAGACTTCGCTGTGGAAATCATAATTCAACGCTTCCGATATTTTACGCAGAAGTTCGGAGTCGATACTCTGTCGTTCGAAAATGCCGTAGATAGTGGTTCTGTCGCGATGAATCATGCCTGCGAATTTAGTGATGGAGACGGAGCGTTCCTTCACTTTTTCCTTTATGAGGGATCCGATGTGTCTTTCTTTTTCCGCGTTCATAAAGCTAAGTTTAAAATTGTTCGACAATCCTTCGTCTCTCTTTTCGAGTTCGGCGATTCCTTTGTCCGAACGGGAGCATAACCCGTTTTTTTCTCGCCGGGCGTTAAACTCGACGACCGGACAGCCGTTTCATTCCCCGAATGAAACATTTCTGCAAATGGTACCATAAATGTATTACTATGTTTTTTCATATAAGTAAATATTAAAAAAAAATCTTTTCAACCCCTTAATGCTTGCTGTCGAAATCGGCAGCAAGTTTGTCTTCGATCGAACGACATGCCATGAAAATTCAATTTGGCCGCACAAAGATAGAAAGAAAAACAATACGAACAAATGCCTTGTGTTTTCGAATAGTGTTTTCGCGGTGATTTTTATTGTTTCGCGACAATTCATATCAGTTTGCTGCAAGCGATATTTTCGCATCCATGCTGTTTGGCACGTTTCTATTTTTAACATTTTTCCGCGTGTTTTTTAACCGTGCCTAACATCATCCCCCGTACGATAAAATCAAGTTGCCGAAAGACTTTTTTACCCTTGCAAACTACAAGAAACAAGCGTGTTGGAAATTACCACGCTTTTGTTGGAAATTACCACGCTTTTGCGTGTACGGGATATATATATATAACCGTTACCTTTGCGCCATTAAATTATAAATTTAGATTTTATGTTTAAAATAAATATTTTTAAAATCACCTGTATTTCAGGTATGAAAATTATTTCGATACTTTTAGGTTACTGGATTATGAAAGGCAGTATCGAACGTTTCAAGCTGCATTTCTTCGGAACGTATGAAACTGGAATTTTAATAATATTGAAGATATATTGTTTTTACACATATGTACAATCAACTAAAATGAATTCATTTGCATTGATACCACATCAATTTTGGTAGCCCTTTAAGAAGTAGGGCGAAGATAAGTTGTTTTCTTAATGAACCAAGGTTCTTGAAGCAAAGAATAGAATTATTTAAAAATAGAATTATTCACATTTAATAAAATATGGTTAAAAAAATAAAACTTAATGTCAGATTAAAGCACCCCAGTTTGTTACCTCAGGATTATATATTCACATATTCTCCCGAAATCCCATTATATGGATTAAATCAAATATTTGGTGATTCTCCCGGACAAAAAAAATCCAAAATAATCGTAACGATGAATGTTACAGGGTGTGCGAGTGCTTCTACAAGTAAGACATATGAGTATAATAATCCAATTTATGTTTCTATGGTTGGGTTAGAGGATAAAGTGCCATATGTTGAGAATGTAAATCCTTATAATCAGTCGGGTCAAATCAGCGTAATATCCGGTCCTTTTCGGGATTCTTATTTCAATTCGGGATACGTAATATGGGAAAAGCGTTTAACACAGCCACTTGTCAGTATGGAATCATTAGAAGTCGATGGGATATTTAAAATAACAACAGGAGGATTACATGTTTATAAAAACAAACAATTTATATTAATTGACAATTTACAAAGGGATTAATTATGAAAAAGATGATTTTTATTTTATGCAGCATTTTTTTATTGTCATGTGAAAACAATCAGGATGATAATATAAATGAAACAAATCACAAACGAAATGGTGTTGCTTCCAGCAATGAAGTCCATGAAGAACTGCTGTTCAATGGAGAAACAAACTATAGTAAGGCATTATACAATTATCCTATGATCGGGTATTTTTCAGATAAGAATAATTCCTTAAAGGAAGAAATACTTGTCGTATGTGATGGTTCTGAACGAAATCCATTGACAAAATCTTCATTGACGAAATCTTCAAGCAATATCAAGGTACTGATAAACGGCAAAGACATTAAGAATTTAACAATGGCAACAAAAGCTAATAATCATAATGTTTTTTCGGATCTTTACGGAAAAGAAGTATCATTTACACTCTCGTCGGTTATGACCAAAGGTCAGAACAACGAAAAAACTGTTTCCATGTATGTTCCGGAGTTGGTGGAGATTACTTCTCCCAAAATAGAGACTGAAGAGGAATTATATCCTTATTGTTATTACAAAGATTTTGTTATACAATGGAAACCAGATATGAAGAACGAGAATGGACTTGTTGTCGCGGTTGAATGGTATGGACTTTTTATTAATGGAGAAAAGGAGAATAAACATGTAAGAAATATTGATGTTCTCATGGAAGACGATGGCGAGGAGATTCTTAAAAACACACTGTTTAATGATATTCCGGAACAAGCTTTATGTTACATTATTCTCTTAAGGGGAAATATTGAAAACATTGATTTTGAAGATTCCCCATATTCAATAGTCGGTGAAACTCATGCCGTACTGCCGTTAATATTAATAAGAAATTTAAAAGAATAGAAGTGATGAAAAGAATAGTTATTAACTTAATATGCATTTTAGCATTGATTACAATCAATAGTTGCAATAAGGAAGATGATGCCCTCCCGCAAATAGAAAATACAATATTTGGATTGGATCAAGTAGATACATCCGCACCCGGATATGAATACACCGAGTATATTGCGGGAGCAAGAGATCCTAAAGTATATTATTTTTGGAAGGTAAGCAGTGGTACCGTGTTAGCCGCCTATCAGGGCAATTATAGTGCTTTCATTAAATTGAAGGCTCCAAGTCCGGGTAAATACAGAGATGTTACCATAACGATGGAATTGTACACCAATTCCACCAAGACATCAAAAATAAACACTATAACAAAAACGGTTTCAGTAAAATAATTTTAACGATTTACATTATGAAATATTTAAAATACATTATGTTAAGTTGTATGACACTCTGGATGTCATCGTGCAGTAAAGATGATGACAAGTTAAAAGAGTATGCAGGAGAAAATGGCATTCCTGATAATATAGCCGCAATCACGGGGAAATCAGAGGTTGACAAGGGCTCTCGCAATGAATATGGTGCAGGGATAAGAAACGCTGTATCCACTTTTAAATGGGAAGTTGACAATGGTGCTGTGATTGACAAGGACTATAATGGTCGAACAGCGGATTATCAGGCATCAGTATTTATAACATTTCCCAATAAGACGGCAACATGTAATATAACGCTACTTATTATAAGCGAAAACGTTGATGGTAAAAGAAGCGAATTAAGACTGGCAAAATCCGTGAGTGTTAAATAAAATTGATTTCCAATTAAAACTCCTTTTAATTGTTTTTTAAAGGGAGTTTTGTTTTAATTTTCCATTACATGAGACACGTCACCATTATTTTCACCTTATTTATTGCGTTGTCGGTTAAAGCGCAACATGTTTGCGGACACGTGATTGACGGAGATACCGGACGCCCGCTGAGCGGAGTCGCGGTATCGGTGCCGGAACTGAACGTTCTTACGGAAAACGACAGCATAGGTTTCTGGGAATTGAAAATTCCGGCGGGAACCTATTCTGTATGCTTTCGACTGCTGGGATATGAAACGGTTGTCGTCCCCGACGTTTTCGTATCGTCGAGGAAGCGGCGAAACTTGTCCGTAAGCATGAAGGAATCGACGACCGTGCTCGATGAAGTGACGATTACGTCCGACACGCGCGATTACGGCAGGATAAGCGGGATACGGATTAATCCGTCGGAACTGGCGCATATTCCGGGACACGCGAACGATCCGGTCAGAATGTTGACTCTGATGCCCGGAATAAACAATACCGGCGACGACAGAAACGATTTGGTCGTGCGCGGAAACTCGTCGATCGGAGTGCTTTGGCGAATTGAGGGAATTGAGGTGTTCAATCCCAATCACTACGCTTCCTCCGGAGCGTCCGGAGGCGTCGTGAGTTCCCTGAACAAGGATATTCTCGGAACCTCGTATTTTTACACCGGCGCTTTTCCGTCGGAGTTCGGCAACGTTTTTTCGGGAGTTTTCGACGCCTCCTTTCGCGAAGGCAACGCCAACGAATATGAATTTTCGGCGGAAGCGAGCAATCTGGACGTGAATTTAATTGTCGAGGGTCCCGTTCCGACGAAAAATCGCAAGTCGTCGTTCGTTGCCGCTTTCCGACAGTCGGTCATTCCTCTGTTCGACGTCATCAACAAAAAGTACAGAGAGCTTCTGGGCGCCACTCCGACTCTTTCGGACTTTTCGTTCAAACTGGCTTCGAGAGACAAGGTCGGAGCGAAAACCGTTCTGTGGGGACTGGCGGGAAAAAGCGACATCGAAATACCCGTCGCCGACGCTAACCCCGTGGCGATTTCGAATCACACTGTCAACGCCTCCGCCGGATTGTCCCGACAATTCTTCGTCGGCGAAAAAACGAACGTTAAGGCGACGCTGGGCGCTTCATACCTGAAAACCGACAACGCGAACGAGTTGACAAACGACAATAGATATTACTTGAATCATCTTGTCGACAAATCCAAAAGCATCGGCGCCGGATTGCTTTTCGACGTCAAGGCGAACGGGAGGAATGTCCTTAGAGGCGGAGCGAACGTGAGACTCGCGAGTCTGGAACTTCTGAAAAATCAGAATATCAAACTGTCGAGATATCGAATCTCGAAGACGTACTGTACGACGAACGCCTTTGCGGAATGGAAAGCTCACTTCGGCCGGCGATTGTCGGTCGCGTCGGGAATACATTTCTTCCTGTTTTCGCTCAACGACAAATACAGTTTGGAACCGCGAGTGTCGGCGACATATTCCCTCGACAATCATCGTCTGGAACTGGCGATGGGCGAATACTCGAGGCAAAACCCCGTCGGCATATACATGTCGCAAATTTACGACAGCGTAAAAAACATCGCGTATCCCAATCGAAACATCGGGTTCGTCAGGAGTCGTCAGGCGGTATTGTCGTTCGGAGGAAAATTGTTGCGCGACATAAGTTTCAAGACCGAACTGTACGGACAGTATCACTACAACGTCGCCATCGCTAAACAAGTCGAGTATGAAAACGATTTATTCCTGTCCGCGCTGAATTTGTCATACGACGCCGCGGACATAGAACAGTCCGGCGTGCTTTTCGACAATACCGGAAAGGGATATTCCGCGGGCATGGAAGGCATGATTTACTTCGATGAGATAAACGGATTTTCAGCGAACCTGTCGGGTTCCCTCTTCAAGTCAATGTACCGTTGCCGCAAAGGATGGTACAATACTTTGTTCGACGCGGGGTTCACCTTTAAGTCGCTTTTCGGAAAGAAATTCAAGCTGAGCGACAGGGTGACCCTGCAAACGTATCTTTCGGCGAATTGGCTCGGCGGACGACGTTATACGCCCATCGACTGTGATTTGTCGCATTATAGTTTCTATCCCGCGGAGGACTATTCGCGATATGCGTCGAAACAATATTCCGATTATTTCAGAATGGATATCAAGACGAGCTTAATAGTGGACGGAAAATCGTCGTCGCATGTCATTACGCTGGACATACGCAATTTGACCGACCATAAAAACGTTTATTACCAAGGGTATTATCTTAAGGACGGACGCATGGAGAACTACGCGATAAATCAACTGCAAATATTTCCCGTCGTTTCATATAAATTGTTATTCGGAGGCAAATCATGAAACCTTTATTCTTATTTTCATCGGCATTGGCGCTGATATTCGGTATTTCACAATGTTCCAAGCCGTGCGAAACGTGCGGAGAAGGCGGAATCATGGAAAATTACGTGATTCGATATATCAGACCGGAACCCGATACGGATTTTTTCATTTTTGCCGACAATATTTCGGAGGATAGCGTAAAATTCTATTTGAATTTTATTCCTTTCACGCACGCAATAATAAATCCCATAGCTCCGGCGGACGAAAACATGAGAAGCGAATTTCGCCGAATAGCCCGAAACAACGGCGACACGGCCTACAATCGTCCTATCGGCACTTGTTTTCAGCATCCGTGTTTCGCCGACGGAGAAAGTCGGATTGACGTGCGCTGTGACGCGGAATGTGCGGGTTATTCCGCCGGAGAGTCTCTAAGCGAACTGTTTTTCATATCTTTTTTCAGTCCGGAGGATTTCGTGCGAAACGGATACGCGGCAACAGAAGCGACGTCGCCCGCGTCGCCTGTCAATCCGCATTTCATGCAGCTGTCGAAATTCAACGAAAAAAAACAAAGCATGCTGTCCGCGAGGAACATTGAATTATCGTTGAAAGCAGAACTCGAAGAGTTTAAAACTTACACGTTCTATTTCAGTTATTCCGACAAATCGAACCTTGTGCTGAGAGATACCATGCAGATTAAGAAATAAGAAATAAGAAGTAAAAGTGCATAAAGACATATTTATGTTCGGAAACATAAAATATTTGTCGTTGTCGTTGTTTGTTTCTACCTTTGCCCCGTCAAATTGATTCGCGACGCATAAAAATGTTATCTTAGCAGATTATGAAATTTATAATAGCAATATTGTTTATAATTCCATCGGTTGCCTGTACTCGTACTCAAAAATGGTCGATTACCCTGCATAAATCCGCCGTCAATGCGACGGATAAAA
>JAITHX010000183.1 GCA_031279735.1 Prevotellaceae bacterium | reverse complement strand
TTAAAAGTATCGGCGTCCCGTCAGGGACGAAAGTTCGGCAGAAAACACGTCTCCTCTGAAAGCATGCCGTCAGGTATGCAATATCGTTTCCGTGTTGCATACCTGACCGGACGGAATATTCCTTGTGTTTCTGCAGTAAGGGCAGGTGCACCCTGCTCCTGCTGACGGATTGCTGTAAATCCACAATTTTTTCATGATTGATAATCCATAATTCTTCGTAGTTCTTCGTGCATCCTTCGTGGTTCTTCGTGTAAGTTTTATCACACGAAGTTCCACGAAGAAGGCACGAAGTTTCACGAAGTTCTTTTTACCTTTAATTAATTCATAATTCATAATTCTCGATTTGTCTTACCTCAAAAGAAGTTGAAAGCCCGTGCATCAACAGTGCAGAGCAAAGCCGTGAAACGACGCAAAACCTTCCCGCATAAGCGATGAAAGGGCGTGTTACTCTCACCCTGTAGGGTTAGACGCTCTCACCCTGTAGGGTTAGACGCTCTCACCCTATAGGGTTAGACACTCTCACCCTATAGGGTTAGACAATCGAGGCTACTATGCCTCGACACTCGAGGCTACTATGCCTCGACACTCGCGACATATAGGTCGCGACACCCGCGACCTATGGGTCGCGACACCCGCGACCTATAAGTCGCGACATCCGCGACTTATAAGTCGCGACACCCGCGACCTATAAGTCGCGACACCCGTGACCTGTGGACTTGTGTAAAACCGCCATCATCCTGATACAGGGTATTGACCTGTACTGTTGATGTATCTCTTTCGCAGGAGAGGGGATAGGGACGAGGCATTTTAATTTCAGGAGATGATTTGCCCGCAGGGCATCCATATCAATAGAAATCAGCCTGCCATCGCACACAAAATTCCGCAGGAGTTGCATAATAACAATTATCATCGTGTAGTGTATCCCCTATAGCCGTCAAGTTAAGTATCCCCTCATTGAGACGAGGCTGTCGGACTGTCGCCTCAAAATCTTCTTATCGTACCCACTACCCACATTCAGACAGCAAAACCGTGCCGGCAGCAAATCCGCGCCAGCAGCAAATCCGCAGGCAACGCTACGCTCGCCTGCGGTTATGAAAATTTAGCCCTTCGGGCTATTGAGTACTCATTTTCTCAATTCATAATTCATAAGGGCACCTCTAAAAATAAGGTATTGTCATTGCGGTACTGAATCAAGTTCAGCATTCCCGCAATCCCCTGAAAAATGGAGATTCTGACTTTCGTCAGAATGACAGACAGTGATTTTTAGAGGTACTCATAATTCATAATTCATAATTCATAATTAAATCATCCGTATTTCGCCGGCGATTCCCTGTGGTTGCCAGGGCTGGTGTCGTGTCCAGCCGTGAGCATGATTTTCGGGCAGGGACTTGATGTAATTGCCGACAGTTGTTGTAACTTTTATTTCTATCAGTTTGTTTGCCGCTTTCGCAATCGGTTCCGGCAAACGGTACAGATGACGACCATACCAGCGACAGCCAAGCAATTCGCCGTTGACTTTCAGCTCCGATACCCCGTAAACCTGTCCGAGGTCGAGATATTGGCAGCCGGAGGAATTGTTCACTGTTTTAGTGTAATATATACATCCGGCAAAACGTTGCGTCTGCCGGTTGTCGGCGCCAATGACAGCCGGAGTATCCATTGCAAGCGTTTCAGCGTTCCCGTTGACATGTTCCAGCCTCACTTCCCAGCCCGTCAGTGCCGAACCTTCGGAAACCGGTGCAGGCAGAACGTCGGGAGCGTCTGCTTTTTCAAATACTATCAGCTGCGAAGTAGCCGGATACAGATTCAGTTCCAGTTTTCCGTCCTTATACGGACAACGGTACCTTTCGCCGGTTTCGGCGTCCCAGAGATTGGGTTTGCGTTTGCCTGCTTCGGGGAAAGACAGGTTAGTAACAATCTGTTGCGTTGCACTGTAATTGACGATAAAGAATATATCTCTGTCGGCGGTGCGGTGCCTTATCTGGCTGAGAAAGGGACTTGGCGATTCGATTTCCAGATACGGTTTGATTCCACACCGGTTGCTGAGATTTCCGAACCATTCAATCATGTCGCCGTCGGGCGCATCGACCGTGAATATCTTTTCGGAATACGTCTTTTTCATTGTATCGACAAGCGTTTTCACTTTTTCATCGCGACTTTTGCAGTCTTTCAGTCCCGACGAGCGGTGCGGCTCTTTGCCGACAAATATCAGTCTGCCTCCGCCGGCGACAAATGACAACAGGGCTTCGGCGGTGTCCGGTTCCAGCGATTCGACTTCAAGAAGCATAAGCGTATTATATCTGCGTGAGCCATAAGTCAGGAATCCGTTTTCAACGCTGCTTCTTTGCAGGATGTTTTCGCTGATATAATCGCAACTGTTCCCGTTCTGATGTATTGCCTCCCACACCTTGTACTGATATGCCGGATAATGAAGTTCCGGGAAAGGGTCGCGTTGCGGACCGTGCAAGGTCCACAAGTCTGCCAGCGGGTGCATTACGGCGATGTCGGCAAAATATTCTGTTTCCTGAAGGACGGTTGAGATGCGTGTTTTGTAAGCAGCCCATAATTTGAAATATTTCCACCATGGATTGCGCTCGTTGAAATAAGTGCCGTAGCGAATCCAACCCGGGAAAGGCGTTTCCGGCGGCGAGTAGTTGAATCCGTGCAGAATTGAATGTGTTACGCCCGAAAGATTGCTCTGGTCGCCCGCCATCTTGATGCGTTCGAGTGTAACATTGAACACAGCGTCGGTATTGGTAAGTTCCTCGCAGCTTACCTCTTTCTTTCCTGTGAAATGAGCTGCCGAAGCTACAAATTTGTTCACATTCATATAGGCAGGCAGGCTGTGGAAGTTACGGTTTTTTGTTCCGTCGGCATAGAAAAACCAGGTTTCACATTCGGGGATGTCCACTTCGAGCGAAGCTTCGAGCGGATGAAATTCCCGTCCGTAAGCCTGCACCCGCGATTTGTATCCGTGCCGGTTGCACCACTGCGTATAGGGTTTCAGGAAATTGTCGCGCATCATCTCCATGCAGGCGGTAAAGAAATCATATTTGGCACGTGTAACCTCCTCTTTCGCCGCGCCGGTCAGCAGGGTTACGGCAGCTCCTTCGACAGCCTGCCCCATGTGCCCGACTTTATAGAGTATAAACGGCAGATACGGCGATATGTCATATCCCTTGCGACGGCGAAAATCGTCGAGGAAATCACCGTACCAGTTGGCGCCTTCGAGTTCCATGCTGTCGCAGAACAGGGCACGGAAGCCTTTCAAGCCTCTGATTGCGGGAAAAAGCCCGTCGGACATGCGGTTCAGAAACTTGTCAACAGCTTTCCTGTCGTAATGATTGAGCACAGGTCCCGCAGCGCCGGGCGAACCATTGATTACGGATTGAAAGCCGTTTATTTTCACAAGCGTATAAAGGATAAATTCTCCTTCGGGAACATCAACGACAATTTCCGGGCTGTTCTTATCAAAGGGGATTGTCTGCGCAGGCGAAAAAACATTCATTTCGAGGGGTGCAAGACAGACGGCGTACAGTTCGCTCGACGAACCTTTGTATCCCGAATGAATATGGGGAGCAGCTTCGTTCAGCAGTTCGTCAGCCTTGAAGCGGAGTTTGGCTGCGCCTTTAATCTTTTTTCCGGCAAGCGTAAGCAGTTGTGTTTGTTCTTCCGTCTGCAAAAACTCGCCGCCGAAGGGCCAGCCCGAACCCACAATAATATCACAGACAATATCGCGTTCCTCCGCGCCTCGCAGCGCCACTTTTACCATTTCAATCCATTCGGGACTGAGCCAGCTTAGCGAAGGCAAACCCAAATCGTCGCCGCCGGGGAAGGCTATTGAATTGATTTCAACGCCGCCGATACCTGCTTCTTTCATGATGTCGAGTTCGCGCAATATTTCCTTTGCCGACAGTTTGTTGCCGTTCCACCACCACCGTACAAAGGGCTTGGCGGAACCGGAAGGATTACGGAAAAGCTCAAACAGCCTGTCTGCTGCCTGTCTGTCGGCGACTGATTCACAGCTGCCCAGCAAAGAGATGCCGGCTGTTACTGTCAATCCTGTTTTGATGAATGTACGTCTTGTGTATTTCATAATCTTATGTTATTAATGTTAATATTAAGAAAGTTTCTACGTATGCCGATGATTATTTATGAACACAAAAATAGAGGAAAAATTTGAACTGTGGAATTGTCAAACGCAAAGCGCGGAAATATGAATCTCCGCGCTTCGGTATTTATCTTTCAGGTAAATCGGTTTTATTTTGCTGTTACTTCCAGAATAGTGTCTATTTCCTCCGCAGGCACATTCAGTTTGAACGTTGTGCGGTTTGTTTTTGAATCCTGTTTCCATTCTGCCTTTTGGTCGGAATTTAACCATCTGGCGGATTTTATCTTGACGGGGAAATCAAGTGCAAGTTCTTCGCCTTCTCTGTTGAGGATATGGACATAATACGTTTTTTCCTTTTGTGTTATCGCGCCCCAGGGTTGCGGACGAATAAATCCGCCTTTTGTACCGTAAATCGTTTCTCCATATTTACCTGTCCATTCGCCCATTTGCGCAAGACGGTCAACACATTCCGGCTGGATTTTTCCGTTTGGCATCGGACCTACATTGAGCAGAAGATTTCCGCCGTATCCGGCAGCGCGTACCAAAAG
>JAITHX010000118.1 GCA_031279735.1 Prevotellaceae bacterium | reverse complement strand
CTAACCACTAACCACTAACCACTAACCACTAACCACTAACCACTAACCACTAACCACTAACCACTAACCACTAACCACTAACCACTAACCACTAACCACTAACCACTAACCACTAACCCCACAATACCCTCATAAATTTTGTCGATGGGGGAATAGAAAAAATCAGTTTGACACGGGTGTTTTCGGGCAGTACCTTTGCGGAAAATTTTAGAGACAATATTATTAAAATTGAAAAAAGTATTAATTAAAAACAAGTAAAAGTATGCAGACAATCATCAACTCTCAGGCGCCCGAATTTAAGGTGCAGGCTTATCGGAACGGAAAGTTCGAGACAGTAAGCTGCGGCGACATCAAGGGAAAATGGTCGATATTCTTCTTCTATCCCGCCGATTTCACTTTCGTGTGTCCGACTGAACTTGCCGACATGGCCGACAAATACGATCGTTTCAAAGCGCTCGGCGTGGAAGTTTATTCGGTGAGCACCGACACTCATTTCGTCCACAAGGCATGGCACGACGCATCCGAGACCATTCGCAAGATCAAGTATCCTATGCTTGCCGATCCGACGGGTCATCTGAGTCGTTCGTTCGGAGTGCTGAACGAGGCGGACTGGCTGGCTTATCGCGGCACTTTTCTGGTGAATCCCGAAGGTCAAATCAAACTTGCCGAAGTGAACGACAACGGTATAGGACGCAATGCCGACGAACTGCTGCGCAAAACCGAAGCCGCGCTTTTCGTTGCCGCGCATCCCAACGAAGTCTGTCCCGCCAAATGGAAGAAGGGCGACGCGACTTTGAAACCGAGCATCGACCTCGTCGGAAAAATCTAATGTCGAAGCGACTTCGAACAAATTGACGTAAAAAGAAAACATCATGCTCGATTCCGATTTAAAAGAACAGGTCGAAAAGATTTTCGAGGGATTGGATTCCGATTTCACTCTGGCGGCGACTCTTCGCGACGGCGACGAAAATGCCGGAACGATGAAGGAGATGCTGACGGAGGTGTCGGCTCTGTCGGGGAAAATCGCCTGCCGCGTGAACAAAGGCAACGAAACGGCGTTCTCAATATTCAGGAACGGTGTCGATACGGGCATCCGGTTCCGCGGCACGCCCGGCGGTCACGAGTTTTCTTCCTTCCTGCTCGCAGTGCTGAACTGCGACGGGAAAGGAAAGAACATCCCCGACAGGGCGACTGTCGGACGTGTGGAAGCGCTGAAAACGCCGATACGGTTGCGGACTTATGTTTCGCTCGACTGTACTAATTGTCCCGATGTCGTGCAGTCGCTCAATTTGATGAGCGCGCTGAATCCGGGCATAGTCCACGAAACGACGGACGGAGCGGTGTTCGGCGTCGAAGTCGAAGCGCTGAACGTTCAGGCTGTTCCTTCGGTATATGCGGGCGACAGGCTGATTCATGCGGGCAAAGCCGGTTTCGGCGAACTGCTCGCCGTTCTCGAAGCGCAGTTTGGCTCGGAAGTCGCGGAAGATTCGGCAATCGGAACGGAGACTAAGGTTTACGACCTGATTGTTGCGGGCGGAGGTCCGGCGGGAGTTGCGGCGGCAATCTATTCGGCGCGCAAGGGACTGAAAACGGCAATAGTTGCGGAACGTGTCGGAGGACAGGTGAAGGATACCGTTGCCATAGAAAATCTCATTTCCGTGCCTCAGACCACCGGCGCCGCTCTCGCCGAAGCGCTCGGCAGGCATCTCGACGCTTATTCGGTCGATGTGCTCGAACATCGCAGGGCGGAGAAAGTCGAAATCGAAGGCGAAGATAAGGTTCTTACTCTCACGGGCGGCGAACGCTGCAAGGCTCCCGCCCTGATTGTAGCCACCGGCGCAAGCTATCGCCGCATGAACGTGACCGGCGAAGCGGAATACTTGGGACGCGGCGTGGCGTTCTGCCCTCACTGCGACGGCCCGTTTTATCGCGACAAACGTGTTGCCGTTGTCGGCGGGGGCAATTCGGGCATCGAGGCGGCAATCGACCTTGCGGGAATCTGCTCCAAAGTCACGGTGTTCGAGTTTCTCGACGAGCTGCGCGCCGACAAGGTGCTGCAGGATAAGGCGCGAAGTCTTCCGAACGTGGAGATATACGCTTCGTCGCAAACCGCGGAAGTGCTCGGCAACGGAAAGAAGGTGACCGGAATGAGAGTGAAAGACCGCAAAACGGGCGCTGAACGTTCGGTGGAACTCGACGGGATTTTCGTTCAAATCGGACTTGTGCCCAACAGCGCGCTCGTAAAGGATTTCGTGACGCTCAACGCGCGAGGCGAAATAACGGTCGATGCGGGCTGCCGAACCGGAAGCAGGGGCATCTACGCCGCCGGCGACGTTAGCAGCACGCCTTTCAAACAAATAGTCATCGCAATGGGCGAAGGCGCAAAGGCTGCCCTCAGCGCATTTGAAGATCGCATGATGGGAAATTAAGAATTAAGAATTAAGAATTAAGAATTAAGAATTAAGAATTAAGAATGATTAAAAATACGTTTTTATGAATACATTGAATTACATTAGACTGGATTCTGACAAAACCGCGAAAATCATCGCGAAACTACAGCAGCTCCTTGCGGATTACCATGTGTATTACTCCAATCTCAGGGGCTATCACTGGAACGTGAAGGGCAGCGGATTCTTCACGCTGCACGAAAAACTCGAAGAGTGGTACGACAACGCGGCGGACAGAATCGACGAAATAGCCGAACGGATTCTCACGCTCGGCGACGTTCCCGAAAACCGACCGGACGACTATCTGAAAAAAGCTCGGATACAGTCGGTAGGAAACATAGCCTGCGGCGAAACGGCGGCGACGAACGTGCGCGCCGACCTCGATGTGCTTATCGCTCTGGAACGCGAGCTGAAAATCCTTGCCGACAATGCCGGCGACGAAGGAACAGCTTCCATGATGAGCGATTACATCCGCTCTCAGGAAAAATTAGTATGGATGCTCACCGCCTTTTTGTCAAAGTAAACAAAAATAAGTAAACAAGGCGAAAAGCCGTCCGACTGTCGGGCGGCTTTTTTGTTTTGCGGCTGTCGGGAGCAGGCGGCGGACGCAAAGTGGATTTTGTAACGAATTTATGCCACATTCGTTACAAAAAAGGGCGGATAAAGACGATGCAATCAATTCACAGTTTGATGAAAACGTCGATAGTAAAGAGAGGGAGCGGAGAAAGATTATCGGGAAATGACTTTCGATACTATTTCGATACTATTTCGACACTGCGGGAGCAGCGAATCCTTTCGTTTGACATTGTTTCGCAGGGTTGTTTTTTTCGTTTTGTTCCGTGTCCTCATTGCGAAAAAAGCCCTTTTCCGGCTTGAATTTTGTCCAAAATATATGATAAATATTGGACACGGGGATGAGTGCGCATGTTTTTTCGTCAGAGTAATATCGTAAACAGGGCGAAAGTTGTCGGATTTATCGGCGGACTTTTTTCGTTTTGCTTCTCTTGAAAAAACATTACCTTTGCAAACTGAAATTTATAATGAGTTTATGTCACATTCGTCATAAAAAAAGTAAAAATAATGCAGTCGATTCACAGTTCTATAAAAACGTCAATAATAAAGAAGGGGCGTGGAAAAATACTTTTTGGAAACGACTTTCGACATTACGGAAGCGGCGAAGCCATACGTTTGACATTGTTTCGCTTGTGCAAGGAGAATTTAATCGTACGTCTTTCGGCGGGTATTTACTTGTATCCGAAACAAAGCGAACATTTCGGCACCATATATCCGTCGATTGAAACTATTGCCAGGTCCATTGCAAGGAAAGAAAGGTCGCGCCTGATTCCGACCGGCTCTTATGCCCTCAATGCATTGGGTCTTTCCACACAAGTGCCGATGAGAATTGTTTTCTTGACCGACGGAGCGGCGAGAACAATAAAAGTCGGAAAGAAGGCAAGTATAAAGTTCAAGAAAACCGTTGCGAAAAACTTGTCTTTTAAGGGGGAAATATCTTTGCTGGTTGTTTCCGCCCTTAAGGAAATAGGCAAAGATGGAGTCTCCGAAGAACAATTGCAAAAAATAAAGGAGGCGTTGCAGCATGAAACTGCCGAGAATATTATTCATGACGCAAAACTTGCCCCCGAATGGATATCTAAAATACTTTTAAAACTTATACAATGAATAATCTGACAGATTTAAATGAAGATGTTCGAAGATCAATGTTCGAGACCTTAGCGCTCAATATTAATTTGCCGGCTGTGGCAGTAGAAAAAGACTGGTGGGTAACCGCCGCTCTGCGTGCACTGTTCAGCCTGCCCTACGCCGAACATTTGTCGTTCAAGGGAGGAACCTCGCTGAGCAAATGCTGGAATCTGATAGAACGATTTTCGGAAGACGTGGATATTGCGGTTAATCGGGAATTT
>JAITHX010000043.1 GCA_031279735.1 Prevotellaceae bacterium | reverse complement strand
CAAATAAGCAAGAACCGTTTTTGACTTGCAAATTTAGCGATATTTTCCGATTAGCGAATATGCGGAACTAAAATTTTTTAGCACACAGATGACACAGATGACGCAGATGACACAGATTTACGCGGATTTGAATCTGTGTCATCCGCGTCATCCGCGTCATCTGTGTGCTAAGTTATTTCTAACACATCCCTAAGCCCTTGCGTTCTCTGCGAAGCCTCTGCGCCCCCTGCGTTAAAAAAACACCGCAACGCGGCGAAAACCGGGGCGAAGATATTAAGACTTGCCCCCGTATTTCGGACTCCCCGCCCATACCCTATAGTGGCTTCATTCCCGCAGGCAATTCTTAATTCTTAATTCTTAATTCTTAATTTTATACGCCATCAGGCTATCGCCGTGCCGGATATAGAGTACGCCCTTATAGATGATCGGGTGCGCCCAATGCTGGTTGGTGCCGAGTTTTACGGAGAATTTGCTCACGATGTCGAACTTGTCGGGCGAGGGATTTATCAGAGCCATTTCGCCGCGGTCGGTATAGCAGTACAACATTCCGTCGGCTGCGATTATGTTGCCCGATCCGAGTTTGTTGTCGCGGTACACGACTTTTCCTGTGTTCCATTCGATGCAGTACCAGTATTTGTTCCTTTCGCCCGAACCGAACACATAGTCGCCGAATTTCACCGCGCCTCCGAGTTTGTTGTCCATTTCGTTTGTCCAGACCTTTTTCACGCCTTTTCCTCCGTCGGTGATTTCGAGCAGTACTGAACCTATGCCGCCGCCGGTGGTGCTGAATATTTTGCCGTCGGCATAGATAGGAGTGTTGGGGTTCATGCCGTGGGGGTTTTTCTGATCGACTGTCCATAGCACCGTGCCGGAGCGGGCATCGAGACCAACTATGGCGCTGTCTATTGCGGTGACGATTAGCTGGAAGTCGCGGTTGCCTGCATACTGCGGAGAGCAGTAGGTCGAAGGGCGTCCCGTGCCTTGCGACGACCAGAGCAATTCGCCCGTTTTCCTGTCGAGCGCCACCACATTGTTTTTCTCGCCTCCGGGCGTGGCATAGATCGCATTGCCGACAATCAGAGGCGATTCGGTCATTCCGAACTTGAGATTCTTTCCGTCGAACTCGTTCAGAAGATCCTTTTTCCACAGCAGGTTCAAAGTCTTTTCGTCGAAGCACGACAGGACGCCTCGTCCCGAAAACACATACAGTCGGCCTTCGTTAGCGCAGACCGTCGAACGGGAGCCGTTGTAGTTTGCGTTCCATTCGAGACCGTAGGATTTCCTGTTCAGCAGCTTTCCGTTCAGGTCGAGAACGTAGAGATAGCCGGTGCTGTCGGTCATGCCGGTGACATAGATTCTGTCGTTTGCCGCCGCAGCCGAAGTGTAGCCTTCGCCCAGTCCGTCGAAGTGCCACAGCAGGGTCGGTCCGCCTTCGTTCCATTTCTTGAGCAGTCCGTGTTCCTGATAGATACCGTCGCGATTAGCGCCGCGCCACTGTGAATTTTCCTGTGCCGGCGCAAGATTCGCCGACAGAACAAGCGCAATAATTAAAGTAAACGTCTTTTTCATAATTGATTATATCCGTATGTTTTCAATCTGTTCGGGTTATTTCTCCAATCGGGGTCAACCTTTACGAACACTTCGAGAAAGACTTTGGTTTGCAGAAACGTTTCGAGACTTTTGCGGGCTTCGGTAGCGGTTTTCTTCAGCATCTTGCCCTTGTTGCCTATCACTATGCCTTTCTGCGATTCGCGCAGCACGCAGATCACTGCCGAGATGGAGATAAGACGCTCCGATTCCTTAAACCGCTCTATCACCACTTCCACCGAGTAGGGTATTTCCTTTTGATAATTCAGAAATATCTTCTCGCGGATTATTTCGGAGGCGAAGAAGCGGAGCGAGCGGTCGGTCAGCGCGTCGTTTTCGTAGTAAGCGGGGCCGAAGGGAAGCAGCGCCCGTATTTCCTTAGTCACGCGGTCGATATTGAACTTCGCGAGAGCCGAAACAGGGATAAGAGTTGCCGAGGGCAGCATCTCCCGCCACCGTGCGGCGAGAGCGTCGAGAGCTTCGGGCGTCGAGAGGTCGATTTTGTTTATCAGCAGCAGAATCGGCGTGTCGATACGCCGGAGACGTTCGAGGAAGTCGGCGTTCTTGTCGGGCGTTTCCACCACGTCGGTAACATAGACCACCACGTCGGCGTCGCCCACTGCCGAATAAACGAATTTCATCATCGACTCCTGCAGCCGGTAGTTCGGTTTCAGCACTCCGGGCGTGTCGGAGAACACGATTTGCGAATGTTCGTCGGTCAGCACGCCGAGTATTCTGTGGCGAGTAGTCTGCGCCTTGGCGGTGACTATCGAGAGCTGTTCGCCCGTCAGGGCGTTCATCAGTGTGGATTTGCCCACGTTGGGATTGCCCACTATATTGGCGAATCCCGATTTGAAGTTCGGTTCCATTATACCTTTATATACCTTTATTTGATGCAAAAAGATTTGAGTTCGTCGAGTGTGCCGTTGAACACATTGAAATCTACCGTCGGGCGTATTCCGGGTATTTGTCCCTTTTCGCTGTGCTGCCAGAAGACCCACGGTCGGCCGAAGTCCTGCCTGTGGTTGTAGCGGGCTATCCAGACAGGACAGGATTCCAGTTCGCTGTCGCCGGCGAGATACTTTTCGTAGAAGCCGAGATTGGTGTAGATTATGGGTTTCACCCCGTAGTGTTTCTCCACCTTCGCCAGCCAGATTTTCACACTGGCGCGAAAAGCGGCGCGGCTCTGCTTTCCGGGAGGCTTTTCGAGGTCGAGAGCCGGAGGGAGATCGCCGGAATTGAGCGTTACGGTCGATATGAAATTGTTTGCCTGTTCGTCGGCAGAGCGCGAGGGGACATAGAAATGATATGCTCCGCGTATGATGTTCGTCAGGGAGATGCTGTCCCAGTTCCGGTCGAAGCAGGCGTCCTTCACCGAGCGTCCTTCCGTGGCTTTGATGAAGGCGAAGGCAATCCTCACCGTATTGCGTCCGTAGGTGTAGTTTTCCATGTCGCTCCAGTCCACTTCGCCCTGATAGCGCGACACATCTATGCCGTGGACAGTGTAGCCTGCCGGCATGCGTATTCCGAAGGCGTGGCGACGTTCGGGGATAAGACACCACACGAGAGCGCCGAGCGCAAGCACCGACAGCAGGATTATCTTTCGTTTTTCGTAGAGATACGTCCGAACGCTCATAGACCGAACGCCTCCCTGTCGGTTATTTCCTTATACTGGCGGAAAGCCCGGAAGATACACTCTGCCATTTCCTGCTGACTGTCCGGATTCGTCATAACGAGTTCTTCCTGCGGATTAGACACGAAACCAAGCTCGATGAGAATACTCGGCGCGTAGGTTTTCCACAGCACCACGAATCCCGCCTGATGCACTCCGCGATTCCGCCTCACCGGACCGTTCTGGAGTTCGTTCTGAACCAATTCGGCCATTTGCAGGCTTTTTTCCATATACACGTTCTGCATGAGGCTAAACATGATATAGGCTTCGGGGCTTGAGGGGTTGAAGCCGTCGTAGTTCGATTCGTAGTTTTGTTCGTCGGTGATGGAGCTGTTTTCCAGCATGGCGACTTTGAGGTTTTCTTCGGTGCGATGCAGTCCGAGTATGTAGGTTTCGCTGCCGGAAGTGGCGTTGCGTTCTTCTTCGGAAGCCTTTTCGGACACCGCGTTGGCATGGATCGAGATGAAGAGATCGGCTTTGTTTCTGTTGGCGAACTCGCCTCGCGCGTATATGTCCACCGTTTCGTCGCCTTTTCTGGTATAAAGCACGCGAACGTCGGGATACCATTCTTCGACCAGAGCGCCGAGTTTGAGGCTCACGGCAAGGTTGATGTCTTTTTCGTAAGTGCGTTTGCCTATGGTGCCGGGCTGTCGTCCTCCATGACCCGGATCGATGACGAGAGTCCGCACGCCCCTATTCTCGTCAACATTTTCGTAGGGGGTTGAAACAGCTGTCAGACAGCTGAATGAAAACAGCGCTGTCGCTACTTTTTTCAATATTCCTATCCCCGTTGTTGTCATTTAATTAAAACTAACTAATTTTGTATGCGCATTTAATGTTGCCGCAAAAGTACAATAATTTTTAGAAATTGGTTGACAAGTTGATTGTTCAAAAATATTTAAGCCTCTCAATCGCGCTGATCGCAGCAACGATAGTCAACGTCCGCAGCGCGGACGCTCAGGTGATACGGATGCCCGACAAGAAAGAGAAACAGACCGACACCACACGCATGGCTATGGATTCGTCGGAGATGAACCGGCAGTCCGCGTTCAGAGACCCCGTGAAGTATTCGGCTAAGGATTCGATGGTTTACATCTTCACCGACGCCGACACCACCATACATCTCTACAAGGAAGGAAAGGTGAAATCGCTCGACATGACCATCGACGCCGGATATATAGAAGCCAGCAAACGCGACGGCACCATCTTCGGACAGGGAATAACCGACACGGCTGGAAAACAGACCGAAAAACCCGTGTTCCGCGACGGAAGCGACGAACCTATCGAAATGGAAACTATCGTTTACAAGTTCTCCACCAAAAAGGCGCGAATCATCAACATCAGCACCAAACAGGGCGACGGACTGCTCTACGGCGACATCGCCAAGCGAAACCCCGACAACACCACCTTCATCAAGGGCGCGAAATACACCACCTGCGACGACCCCCACCCCCATTTCTACATCCGCATGACAAGAGGCAAAGTGGTGGAAAAGCCGAAACGGTATATCTATTTCGGTCCCTCGTACCTCGTTATCGAGGACGTGCCTTTCCCTCTCGTGATCCCCTTCGGATTCTTCCCGCAACAGTCGGGACGCTCGTCGGGAATACGTATCCCGACCTACGGAGAGGAGGTGTCGCGAGGCTTCTTCCTCCGCGACTTCGGCTACTACATGGCTATAGGCGAACACTTCGACCTCGACCTGAAAGGCGACTATTACACTCTCGGCTCATGGGCGGCGCGCGCTATGTCGCGCTACACCAAACGATACAAGTTCGACGGCAGCTTCAACCTTTCCTACGCCTTCAACGCCACCGGCGACAAGGGTTCGCCCGACTACCGCGCCGCCACAACCTTCGCCGTGAACTGGCGCCACCAGCAGTCGCCCAAAGCGCGCCCCGGCACCAGCTTCTCGGCAAACGTCAACTTCGCCTCCGCCAACAACAACCTCTACAACAACAACGCCGCACACGATCCCTACCAGAACATCAACAACTCGATAAGCTCCAGCATATCCTACGCCCGCGCATGGCAGGATTCGCCGTTCAACCTCTCGTTCAACGCCTCCCACAACCAGAACATGAGAGACAGCACCTACTCCGTCACCCTCCCGAACGTCACCTTCTCCGTGTCGCGCCTCTATCCCTTCGCCCGAAAAGAGCGCGTAGGAAAAAAAGCGCTCTACGAGGACATCTCGTTTTCCTACAACATGTCGTTCGACAATCGCATAAACTTCAAATCAACCGAACTCTCGAATCCCGGATTCGCCAAAAAGTTCAACAACGGAATGTCGCACAGAATGGCTATCGGACTGCCGAACTTCCAGCTGCTGAAATATCTCAACCTCGCGCCGACGGTGAACTATTCGACCAACTGGTTCTTCAAATCCGTAGAAAAACACTGGGACGAGGAACAGCGAAAGATAGTGACCGACACCGCCGCCTCCTTCAGTCGCTTCGGTGCAGTGCACGAATACAGCTTCTCCGCCTCGCTCAACACTCAGATCTACGGAATAGTCAACCTAAGAAAAGGCGGTCTGGTCGAAGCTGTGCGGCACGTGATGAAACCCTCCGTCGGCTTCTCTTACACCCCCGACCTCCGCAAACCCTTCAACGGCTACCGCACCGTGCAGCGCGATACGCTCGGAAACACCGCCGAATACAATATCTACGAAGGTCAGGCTTACTCCGTTCCCTCTCAATCCAAAAGCGCCTCCATCTCCTTCTCGCTCGGAAACAACCTCGAAATGAAAGTGCGCAGCGGAAACGATTCCATAGCCACAAAGAAAATACCCATCCTCAATACCTTCAATATCGGAGCCTCGTACAACCTGCTCGCCGATTCCATGAATCTGTCGAACATCACCTTCAGCGGCACCACAAACCTGCCCGGAAACACAGCCCTATCGTTCGGCTTCGTCCTCGACCCCTACGACATCGACAAATACGGACGGAAAAGCTCAACTCTCTACTGGAAAAATCATCGGGGACTGAACATCGGCAGACTCACATCCTTTAATCTCTCCTTCGGCTATTCGTTCAGCGGCGGAAAAGGCAGCAAGGGCGGAAAGGACGAAAAGAGCGGCAAGCCCAAACCCAGCCCCGACAACAACAAGAAAGACATGCTCGGCAACGACACCCACGCCCACGACCATGCCGACAACCCTGTGTTCAACCCCTTCGTCTATGAACCCTTCTCCGTTCCATGGAGCTTCTCGTTCAACTATTCCTACAACTACAGCAAATCCTACAACTATGCCAACGAACAGCTCCGCGCCCTGCATAATCATACCCAAACTCTAGGATTCAACGCCAGCCTTTCCCCCACTCCAAACTGGGACTTCAGACTGAACAGCGGTTTCGACTTCCGGACAATGGACCTCACAATGACGCAAATCAGCATCAACCGCAAGCTGCATTGCTTCAGCTTCTCGTTCAACTGGACTCCACTCGGACGCTATCAGAGCTGGAGCTTCAAAATCGGCATCCTCTCCTCCATGCTCAGCGACCTGATTAAGTACGACAAACAATCCAGCTACTGGGACAACAATTAGGAATTAAGAATTAAAAATTAAGAATTAAGAATGACCTGACGGACGCAGGGAGAATTAGTTTAATTGTTAATTGTTAATTGTTAATGCCTGCGGCTCAATATCTCCGTCTATCTCCACTCGTCCGATAGGCATTAACCATTAACCATTAACCATTAACAATTAAATCAATATTTTATAAATAAGGGAATAAGGGCATGGAAGACGAGAGGAGGCATGCTACTAAGGGAGCCTTCGGAAATAAGGGCTTCACAATAGAAGTATAATCGGGAGGAAGAGTTTAAAGATTGATACGGGATTTTGGACACCCCACCCCATACCCCATAATATATTGGCGAAGCCTTCGTGTTTCTTCGCGCCTTCTTCGTGTTTCTTCGTGTCATAATATTTTTGTTGCATGTTTAGGGATGTGTTAGAAATAACTTAGCACACAGATGACACAGATTTCAATTACGAATTACGAATTACGACCGGCTTCGGCTGTATGTCCGCAGTCGGGACGTAATTCGTAATTCGTAATTCGTAATTGAAATCTGCGTCATCCGTGTCATCCGTGTCATCTGTGTGCTAAAAACCTGAACTGCATCTCTAATTCAATTTTTGTGATTTCCCCCGCGTGATGCCGCCCTCGTTTACGAATTACGAATTACGAATTACGACCGGCTTCGGCTGTATGTCCGCAGTCGGGACGTAATTCGTAATTCGTAATTCGTAATTGAAATCTGCGTCATCCGTGTCATCTGCGTGCTAAAAACCTGAACTGCATCCCTAATTCAATTTTTGTGATTTTCCCCGCGTGACGCCGCCCTCGTTGAACGTGTCGATGGCGAAGAAGTAGGATTGTTCGCTGTTCAGGCTGTTTATCTGCAATTCGGGCGTGTTATGACTCATGTCGTAAACCATGTAGT
>JAITHX010000030.1 GCA_031279735.1 Prevotellaceae bacterium | reverse complement strand
AGCTAAATGCCGACAGTTAAAAAGCGTTAACGTAATTTGCATGACGTTTATTATCAGTAGATTCCAAAATGCACCCCCTTGGTATTGTTCAATATATGGATGGTGGGAAACTTGAGTTCTTAATTCTTAATTTCAAAAAAAACAGGGCGCAGCCGATGAGATCAGCCGCGCCCAATGAAGCATATGAAAAAGGGATTTATCTATTTCTGATTTAATTCATATTCTTTAGGCCCTCCTTACCTTTCGCAGTTCGCAGTTCGCAAATTGCATTTCGCAATTCCGCGTTGCCTCCTCCTTGCTTTTTTTCAGATTTATATACTTGTGGGGATGGGAGTGGGGCGTTTTGTCGAGCAAATGAAAGCATTGAACCTTGTGTCCTTTGCGTGAATACGCGCTGAGTCCCCAAATCCCGTGGGCTTGAAAGGCTGTGAGCCTGAATGCGCGGACGCTGTGGAAATTGAATGGTCGCATTCCTTGCAGTCCGCTTGCCTGAAAGCCGCCCGAGCTGAGCGAACTGAGGAGGCGGTGTCCGTGCGACTGGAATCCTGTCAGTCCGTGGGCGCGCAAGCCCGACAATCCGTAGGCTTTCAGGCGGAGGCGGCGAAAGGCGCGCAAACCCGACAATCCGTATGACTGGAACCCCGACAGTCCGTATGATTTGGCGTCCATAAGTCTGAACGACCATAGGCTAGCATGTCCGTAGGGTTCAAAGGAGTATACCTTCTGTCTCCTTCGCGGTGCAAAACACCGAATGTTTGAATCTCTTCTCATATTTGAATCTTTGTTTATATTTTGTTTCAATTGTTTCATCGTTATTATTCCGTTATTCTATTATTCTATTATTCTATTATTCTATTATTTTCATCACTATTCTTCGATTTTTCCGGCGGTTGGCGTCGGTGGTGTTCGGCACTACGGGTTCCGTGTCGCCTTTCGACACCGTATCGATGCGGAAAGCCTCTATTCCTCTTTCCATGAGATAGGCTTTAGCGGCGTTGGCGCGATTCTGCCCGATGACCATATTTTTTTCCGGCGTGCCGAGGCTGCAGGTGTGTCCTTCGATAAGGATTCGGCTGTCGGAATTGTTTTTCAGCACTTCCAGCATTGCGTCGAGATCGGCTTTGTTGATATTGCTCAGCAGAGCTGCACCCGCGTTGTAGCCGTTTGCGTAGCCGCCGTTTCTGCCGTTTCTTTTCTTTCGGTTCTGTTCGTCGGCGAGGCGTTTAGCATCTTCTGCTCGTCGGCGTTCTTCTTCGGCGCGTTCTTCTGCTCGTCGGCGTTCTTCTTCTT
The DNA here is from genome assembly GCA_031279735.1 of Prevotellaceae bacterium. GTDB lineage: Bacteria > Bacteroidota > Bacteroidia > Bacteroidales > UBA932 > JAIRLF01. The sequence goes on along the minus strand of JAITHX010000030.1, from coordinate 11,070 downwards.
CGGCGAGGCGTCGGCGTTCTTCGGCGAGGCGCTGAGCTTCGGCGAGGCGTTCGGCTTCGGCGCGCTGAGTTTCTTCCGCAAGGCGTCGGCGTTCTTCGGCAAGCTGTCTTTCGCGTTCCAGCTGACGGCGTTCTTCGGCAAGGCGGGCTTCTTCGTTCGGGGCGTTTCTGTCGGGCTGATTCGCTTTTGCCTTTTTGGATTTGAATCCGAATGCGAGAGCGAGCTTTACGCCGGTCGAGAAGAGGTTGATTTTGTCAACCGCAGGCTTGCCGGAGCGCGAGGAAGCCGCGAGGGAGGCGGAAGCGTATTTGTCGCTGCCGTTATATTCCGTCAGGTGCGCGCTGGCGGGGGCGGGGCTGGCAACGTTGTTCAGTCCGTAGTCTATATATGCGGTGGCATAGAGCGCGAGTCTGTCGTTCAGTTTCCATCGCACTCCTGCTTCGGCGGAGAGGAAGAAGGCTGCGCGGGTTTTGAAACTTCCTTTGCCGGAGATGTGCTCAAAGTTGCCGAATCCTGCAAACAGGGGAGCGTCGAGCAAAAGGTCGGACTGCGGATAGTAGGCGGCGGCGCGCAGTTTCGACGCCTTGCTCGAATAGGTTCCGTTGAGCGGGAAGCCGGCTTTGCCGCCGAGAGCCGCGTGAAAGATGCCCGTCCGGAAGCGGAGCATCAGCGGAACATTCAGATAAAGCGTCCGATGCGCATCGGAATAGTCGCTCAGGGAATAGCGGAAGTCGAAATCCTCGTCCTCGACGCGCGAGGGATAGGAATCGTCGAACGACGCGAGTTTGTAGCCCGACGAGAACAATGCGGCTTCAAGTCCCGTTGCCAGACCCCAATGTTCGCCGAAGAAACAAGAGTAGCCAATACCCCAGAATCCTCCGTAGCCCGGAGTCGACTTAGAGTCGAGAGCCTTGTATCCTATTGCCGACACGCCGTTGCCTGTCGCGGCCGACAGTTCGTGTGTGGTCAGATCGGATTTTTGATTCGACTCAGTCTCGACCTCTCCATAAGAAGGGCGGACAAAATTAGAGGTTTGGGCGAACGTCTGATTGAACGCAATCCCGAAACACAATGTCGCCAGCATGTAAAATCTCATGTTCATTTCGCTTAGTTTAGTGTATCAACTTCAATGTTTGATTTGTACCGGACTGCTTCCGTTTCCTGCGGGCGTCGGGGTCTCGCCCTGACGCCAACCCCGACGGGCATAAATCCGTCGGGGACTTTCGTGTAAAAAAACATTGCAATCCGTATAAAATTAAAAGTTTACATGGCTTTTTGAATTATGAATTATAAATTATGAATTATGAATTGCCTGACGGACGTTGTTTTGCATTACAAACCGTCCGAATTTCCGTCAGGCAATTCATAATTCATAATTCATAATTCATAATTAAGAAAGCGCAGTTTAGGGGTGTCTTCATCCGACACCCCAAACGGCGCGATTTGGATACAAAAATCACAGCTTAGTAAAATATATCCATTGCAAATTAATGATTGATGTTCGGATTTTTAGCACGCGGATTCCGCGGCTTCTACGGATTTGAATCCGTGTAAATCTGTCGAATCCGCGTCATCTGCGTGCCAAGTTAATTCTCGCGCAGCCCTTGTCGCCACCCCGACAGGAATACAGAATCCTGTCGGGGGCGTGCTTGTACGAACTAAATGTAACATTATGTATGTAATGAAATTATATCCATTTACGCTACAAACCATGCAAACCAATAAGTCAAAGAACCCGGTATATTGTACCTTATTTATTATCTGATTTTCCGATGAATCCGGGAGCCGAAAGACATGAAGTCCTCCTGCACCCGAGGTGAGTTGCCTCCGCTTTTACGGCAACTCACCGCCGCCTCGTTTACACAATTAAAGTTGTGAGTCATTTTTAATTCCTATTTTGTGTAAAAAAAACAATTATTCATCGAACGTTCAAGATGCCCTCGCGGAAAGGCAGCGAAATCCGCCTTTCCGCAGGCATCTTTTTTCACAGCGCTTATAACTTTACTTGATTCCTCAAATAACTTCTTAATCTCGCCCGACAACTGTTGCATACTGCCGCAACGCCTGCCTGCCGTACCGACTGTTTCGGGATTCGGGCGGGCGTTGCCGACAGCTTTCAGTATATGGAAATCTTGTTGCCCGAAATGAAGTTCGGGGCAATCGAATAGGTCGGCTGCATGTTTGGCAGCGACGCGGGCGGAAGTCGCGCCGGAGAACGGACAGTTGTCCGCGCCGGTTCGCGATGAGCCGCATGTTATGCTGAGCGGCAGTCTGTCGGCACGCGAATCGGGTGCGGAAAGATTGTCGCGAATGACATTCGAGGGAGGCGGAAGCAGCCGATCGTCGCAAACGCGAAGGAGATTACTACGGAGTTCGGCGAAATAGTCGGGTGTAATGTCGTTGAGAACGACATCCGTATCCGAGACATAGTTTGCGTCATGGTGGGTAATCGTCGCGTAAGTCCGGTAGCTCGCGCTTGCGTCGGTATGCGCGCCGCCAACCTTGCCGGTAATAGGGTTACCGAGTGTATTTACATAATTTAAAGGATCTGCTAATTGAAGGCGACCGATAGTCGCGCGCGCCTCGACTGGCGCACCTCCGACTTTGCGCGGCATCGAGCCGGCATAAGCCGAGGGCGCTTGAGGCATTCCGGTGTAAACAAAAGAAGGGTCTATGCATTTGAAATTATTGACAACTGTAAATTCGTCGTTGTTGACCGCAGTTAAATAGCCTGCCGAGAGCGGCGCGCCCACGACGCCGAACCGCAAAGCCGGATGTTTGTCCGGGCTTGCGGACGGCGTCTGCGCTTGCCCCTTGCGTGTCGATATATTATTGAGAACTAAAATTTCGTCGAGAGCTAAGGCTTCATCGGAGCTGGCCGCATAGTGCGCGCGAGTGACGCCGCTCCTCAAAGCCGGATAGGTGTCCGGGCTTGCGAACGGCGTCTGCGCTTGCACCTTGCTTGTCGATATAATATTGAGAACTAAAACTTCATCGGAGCGCGAAGAGAGCGCGCCAGTGACGTCGAACCGCAAAGCCGGATAATTGTCCGGAGTTGCGGACGACGTCTGCGCTTGCCCCTTGCGTATTATATTAATGAAAACTAAACATTCGCCGGTGCGGAACGGCACATTTGCAGCGCGCGCGCCCACGACGTCGAGCCGCAAAGCCGGATAATTGTCCGAGCTTGCGGACGACGTCTGCGCTTGCCCCTTGCGTGTCGATATATGATTAAGAACTATTAATTTTTCGGGGCAGATAGTCAATATCTCGTTGTGAACTATAGCTTTGCTGCTTGATAAAAGCGCGCTCTCGACGTCGAGCCGCAAAGCCGGATTTTGTTCCGGAGTTGCGGACGACGTCTGCGCTTGCCCCTTGCATGTAAGTATGATAAACTTTTTCTGAATGTCGCGGCTGCGTTCGCGAGCGTCGGAAAGACATACAGGGCGAGGCTTCTCGTCGCCGCAGGCGGAGAGAAGCTCGTCCCGTACCAAATTCAATGTGTCAAATACAATGATGATATTGAAATAAAGCGAACCATATTCGTTGACGGGAGTTCCGGCAGACGCCGCGCAATCCGTTTCCGACTGTATTCCCGCGAACAACACGGGCGGAACCAAGCAGCTCCGAGCGTCGGAAACGAATTCGGCGTCAATATTTACATGAGTAACGGAATTATTTATTAGATGATATAAAGAATTATCAATCGATTCAAATCGCGATTCGGACATTTCAGCTCTCGAACCTTCGACAAAGCGCGCCGAAGGCTCATGAGCCGCCCCGCCTCGAGTTGGCGAGCAGATATTTGTCCGGAGCTTATTCGGAGTGTCCGGCACGATTTTGAAGTAAACAGTGTCATTGATAGAGCGCAGCACGACAGCAGACGGAGTCGGATAGCCGAAGCCGGGACAATCGTCACCGGCAAGCGGCGCTCCGCCAGCCGAACGCACAACGGCGGCTGCAGTAAAAAGAGGTGTGTTTGATACTATGAAAGATGAAGCGATAAGCCCGGATCCGCCGGGACGGGAATCCCCGTCCAGCATTTCCGTTTCAAGTGCGGCAACGAAACACTTCCCCTCTGCATTCGCCGTCCGCTTTGCAAGTAGCGCGGTTTCAACCCCGACAGTATTATTTTCTCCTGTCGCCTCATTAATTTCGGATATTAAGGAATTAAATTCCATCTCAGTTTGAACCTCGTCCGAAGCCGTACCGCAGGCCGCCCGACACATTGTTTGTGCCGCCGCTGTCGCCGCTCCTCTTTCGAGGCGAACCAGCAACAATGCCATGAAAACCACAATAAAAATTAAAGATACATACAGCTTACGCAACATAATTCAAAATTTTAAAATTGTTATACAATTGTTATTCAGCAGCGCGGAACGAACGTGCAGCTATGGCACAATCATTGTACGCTTGGCTTCGGCTCGGATTCGGTTTGAGTTCGGGCGACAAATCGCACCTAAACTTTGAGTTTAGCCCCGTTAAACTGTTACAGTTATTAAATTTTAGCACTACGACAGTTAAACGACCGATGCCGGCAAACGACACTCAAGGCGTAAAATCAAATCCAAACCATTGCCTTAAATCATAAAAAATCAATAAAACTAACCGCAACGCGAGGGCTATCACACACACCCTCAAGAACTAAATATGTCTCCTTTTATGTTCGAGCGCATATTTGCGCGTTCTTTCTTGTTTGCGGGGCAAAGGTATTGCATATTCGCCTAACTGCAACTAAGACGAAAATAATTCAACAAGTTTAACATACGTTCGGTTTTGTTGAAACCCGATTCGACCCTCCCGATTCAACTCTAAAGACATAATTTTAACTCAATTTCTTCGCCACATTTAAATTTTCAGCCCCGTCGCGAAACCGTTAACGAAGGTTGCGCGAAACCCGCCCGAATTACGTTAAAAACAGTATCCGATAGACTAAAACAGTGATTAGTGGTTAGTGGTTAGTGGTTAGTGGTTAGTGCCTGTCGGACGGGTGGAGTGAGACGGCAATTAGTGGTTAGTGATTAGTGGTTAGTGGTTAGAGCCTGTCGGACGGATGGAGTGAGACGGAGACACTGAGCCGACAGGCATTAACAATTAACAATTAACCATTAACAATTAACCACTAACCACTAAATATGTCTAAAATTGCAACTCCGTATCTGAAATTGCAAGGAAAATATCTAAAATTGCAAGAAAAATATCTAAAATTGTAAGTGCGGTTCGCGGATTAACGAGTAAATTTGCATCAGTTATTTGTATGTGTATTTACTAATGTAACGCAATTTATGATGAAATGTTCGCTTTATGTTCCGAATCGAATTTTCGGACAGACGGCTAAGCCGGAAAATTATAGAGGATGGAGGAAGGCTGCGGATCAAGTCGGCCATTATGGGGTATGCGGTCGGCAACGACAGCCCGCACCCGAAAAATCCGAACATCGCCCGATTATATACTTATATATATACCTATATTATATGTATAATTGTATCCGCAACGACGGTCGAGCCCGCAACGACGGCTGGCAACGACAGCTTCCGCCCGCACACATTGCGACAAAGTCAACGGAAATCAACGGAAATCGCGGTCAGCAGCGACGACTTCCGCCAAACAATCCGAAAAATCCGAACATAGCCTGAATTACATGCCTAATTATATATCTCCGCTTAACAACAACCGTTATGATCTACACTGGAAACTTTATGATTTCGGACTATACCGACAGAAATCACGAACAGTCGGTATTCGCGACACCGGCTGCACCGGCTGCTTTCTGCTTTCCGCTTTCTGCTTTCCGCTTTCCGCTTTCCGCTCTTTCTTCTGCACAAATCAACAAAACAGTTAAATATCTACATTATGAGTAAAACAGCAATTTTCTGGCGCACTCTGTCGAAAGTATTATCGACGGGCGTCGCATGCTTGTGCGCAATATCGCTTTGGGCACAAGGCTCGCAAACCGTCACCGGGCTGGTGACGGAGAAGGTCGGCGAATCGACCGAACCACTACCCGCCGTGACTGTCATGGTGGAGGGAACTAACGTGTATGCCATGACGGACAACGACGGCAAATATTCCATTGCCGCGCCCGACGCTAACGCCGTTCTGGTCTTTTCTCTCATGGGTTATAGAACAGTGAACGAGAAGGTCGGTTCACGAACCGTCATCAATGTGATGATGGAGTTCGAGGAGGCGAAGGCACTGGAGGAAGTCGTGGTCATAGGCTACGGCACGCAGCGCAAGGAGGCGGTCACCGGGTCGGTGGCTTCGATAGGCGGAAAGGAACTGTCGGAAATTCAGTCCGGCAGTGTTTCGCAAGCGTTGCAGGGGCGAATTGCGGGAGTTGAGATGTCGCAAACATCCTCGCGTCCCGGTTCCGAGATGCAAATCCGCATACGCGGCACACGCTCGCTGAACGCAAGCAACGATCCTCTGGTTGTCCTTGACGGTATTCCTTTCATGGGTAATATGTCGGATATTAATCCGAACGACATTAAAAGTGTCGATATCCTGAAAGATGCTTCCGCCACGGCAATTTACGGTTCGCGCGGCGCAAACGGCGTTATTCTCGTAACGACGAATAAGGGACAGGCAGGAGCGAAAGCGACTGTAAGCTACAACGGGTATGTAGGGACAAAGAATGTCTTTTCGAGATACCCGATGATGAACGGAAGCGAATTTGAGAAATACCGTCAGGAATCGCTGAACAGCGGAGCGTCCTGGTCGTACAGCTCGGATGAAATTCCGGGAACGAACACCGACTGGCAGGAGCTGTTTTTCCAGACCGGAATAGTGAACAGCCATGATGTTTCGCTGACCGGAGGCATGGAAAAAGGCTCTTACAGTTTTGGCATCGGATATTACGATGAAACTACCGTTGTGCCCGGTCAGGAATTTACACGCTTATCCCTAAGAGGCAGCCTTGAAAAGGAGATAAGCAGATTCAAGTTCGGATATTCAACGCAAAATGCCTACGGCATCATCGAAAACGAAACCAGCAACCCGCTGTACGGAGTGCTGACGCTTTCTCCGCTCATCAACCCCCGCAATGCCGACGGCAGTCTCAAGCACACAGTGTATATGGGAACCGACGAGTATGTAAACCCGCTTGAAACGGAGGGCTTCAAAGAGAGAGGCGAACAAGTGCAGACGCGAAAATCATTCTCGTCGTACAATACTTTATACGGCGAGGTGAAGCTGTACGACGGGCTGAAGTATCGCATCAACGTGGGTCTGAATTACCGCAAGAGCGACTACGGGAGTTATAATTCCCTGAACACTATGGTGCCGGGAACGGGACATTCCAACGCTGCCGTGGAATCCAGCCTGACTACCAACTGGGCGATCGAACATTTGCTGTATTACGACAAGACTTTCGCCGAGAAACATCTGCTCAGCGCAGTAGCCATGTATTCCGCCGAACAGACGACATACAATAAATCGCGGATGTCGGCCGAAGATGTTCCGGCGGATTATCAGCAATATTTCAATCTGGGACTCGCCACGGGCGTCAAGACAATCAATCCGGACGACCAGGACTACTGGCAACGCGGACTGTCGTCGCTGATGGCGAGGGTGTCGTATAGCTACGACGGACGCTATATGCTGAGCGCAACCGTTCGCCACGATAAGGCGTCGGTACTTGCCAAAGGACATCAGGGTCATACATATCCGGCTGTTTCCGCCGGCTGGAACATCAAAAGCGAACAGTTCATGGAAAGCGTGTCGCTGATCAATCAGCTGAAATTAAGAGTAGGTTATGGAGAAACGTCGAATCAGGCAGTCTCGCCCTACGCCACTCGCGGAGGACTGGGAATAAAATACTACAACTTCGGCACGGACAACAACCAGTTCGGATACTACGTGAACACTTTGCCGAACAACAGTCTCGGCTGGGAATACTCCTCGACATGGAACTACGGACTGGATTTCCGCCTGCTTGACAACCGCATTTCAGGCACGCTGGAATATTATGTGCAGAACACAAACGACATTCTGCTGCAACTCTCGCTTCCTCCGACAGCCGGCGTGGACGGCTACTACTGGTCGAACATAGGCAAGACGCAAAACAAAGGAATCGAACTCGCGCTCAACTTCGACATACTGCAAAACGCCAACGGATGGAGCTGGGACGTCGGGTTCAACTTCTACCGCAATACCAACAAAATAGTGGAACTGGCATCGGGCGTGGATCGGGATGAAGGTAACGGCTGGTTCGTCGGGCATCCGATAGATGTTATCTTCGACTACAAGAAAATCGGCGTCTGGCAAACAAACGATCCCATGGGCGACGTGACGAAATACGAAGGAAGCACGGGCAAAGCAGGCATGATCAAGGTGGAATATACGGGCGACTACAATGCCGACGGTACGCCGACAAGAGTCGTCGGAGGCGACGACCGCCAGATTCTCGGAACGATAGAACCGAAATTTCAGGGAGGATTCAATACCCGCGTTGGATATAAAGGATTCGACCTGACGCTTATCGGCGTTTTCAAGTCGGGAGGCATGCTGGTCAGTTCGCTTCATGCGCCTTCAAGCTACCTCAATCTCATGACCGGACGGCGAAACAATGTCAATGTGAATTACTGGACTGAAAGCAATCCGACCAACGACTATCCGGGCATAAACAAGGTGGGCGGAGACGTTCCGAAATATGGATCAACGATGGCTTATTTCGACGCTTCATATCTGAAGATCCGCGCCATTACACTCGGATACAACTTTGACAGCAAACTGCTGAGTAAAATCGGCATTTCCGGCGCTCGCGTCTATGCAACGATGCAAAACCCGTTCGTGCTGTTTTCGCCATTCAACAGTGAGACCGGACTGGATCCGGAAACAAACTCCCCCGCCCGTGAAAATCAGGCAGTCGAAAGCAACTCTACACAGCCGTCGCGCCAATTGACCGTAGCCTACAATACGCCGGCTACGCGAAACTGGATATTCGGTCTCAATTTTTCATTTTAATACAATAATTTAGAAATACATCAAAATAGAATAGATATGAAAACTATAAAATATAGAATTATCGGCATTATCTGTCTGATGCTGGCGGCATCATGTTCCGATCTGCTCGAAGAACAGCCGCGCTCGAGCCTTACCCCAGATTTTTTCCGTACCGAACAGGGAATAGTTGGCGGATTAACGGCGGTTTACTCTCACCTGCGGTATTTCTACGGTCCGATCGGAGGACTTTATGTCGGAACCAACGGTACCGACGAATGTACGTGGGCTGTCGCCGCTGACGGCGGCGGCAGGGAAATTGACAGTTACGACATCAACCCTACAATGGGAACTCTCGCCAACGTATGGAACCGCTCCTTTACCTATATTAATACTTGCAACGGCATCATTTCCATAGGCGCCGAAAACAACATGCCTGCCTCTCTGCTTGCCGAAGCCAAGTTCTTCCGCGCGCACGACTATTTCATGCTTGTTCAGACCTACGGCGGCGCGCCTCTGGATTTGGGCGCGGGACGGCTGGCTTTCAACACTAGTCCCGTGCGCGTTTCCGTACGCAGCAGCGAGCAGGAAGTCTATGAGGCAATATTTCAGGATTTGACGGAAGCCGTGGCTGAACTGCCCGATGCAGGCCGCGTTACCGGAGGCGCAACCAAAACAGCTGCACGTTTCTTTCTCGCCAAGGCATACCTTACCTACGGATGGTGGCTCGAACGCAACGGCAAGACAGACCCGGCAGGCAAATCGCCGGCGCAATACTATCAGCTGGCTTACAACACGGCGATCGAAGCGATCAGAAATCCGGCATCCTTTGGATTGATGCCGACGTTTTATGACGTGAATCTTGCCGCCAACGACCGCAACAAGGAAATAGTCCTTTATGCCGACCATACCGACACCGACGCGCAATTCAACGAGGGAGGACTGACCGACACTAACGGACCGGAATCGGGCATGAAGGAAAACCGTTCAAATCTTGCCATCACATGTAATTTCGAGCAGGCTACAGGCGGCGTGGAATTCAACGTCATCCGCCGTATTGCACAGCAGGATCTTGGACGCCCGTGGTCGCGCATCATGCCGACGGCCGGAGCTTTGCTCAATACCTTTAGGGATAAAACCTACGATTCGCGCTACGACGGAACGTTCGTAACAACCTATTATGCAAACTTCGATCTTGCAGAACCCGATGTAGCTTCCAAGCAGGGCGCAAACGGACTGACTATTCTCCCGGGCGAGGCGGCATGGAAATTTTTCGACGACGATACTGAGTTAAACAACCTTGTACCGGGTGCCTCCGACGGATTCAGTCTGCCCGGCCGTGCCTACGCTGCATGGACTCCCTCCGCCATCAACCGTACACGTTATCCCGGATTGTGGAAATTCGGTCCCGACCGCGCCGACAAAACGCGCAACGGCCCCTGGAACGCTCCGTCCACACGTCCTTTCCCGATAGCTAAATTCTCCGAATTTTATTTCATCGCCGCCGAAGCAGCCGTCAAGGGTGCCACCGTGCAATCCGGATTCAGCGCAAAGGAACTGATCAATGTCATCCGCGCACGTGCCGGAGTCTGGCGCTGGGATAACAACGGACGTACAGCCAAGACGGAAGACTACAGCGCCGACATGACTGCCGCCACACCTGCAAACGTCACTATCGATTACATTCTGATGGAACGCTCGCGCGAACTCTTTGCCGAAGGCGGACGCTGGTTCGACCTTACGAGAACGGGAAAACTGCAGCAATATGCCGCCGAGTACTACGTCTGCGAAAACGGACAGGCAGTTGCTACAAAACATACACGTAACATTCAGCCGCATCATTATCTGCGCCCGATTCCGGAAGGACAGTTAAACGGAATGGAAATGAGCGACGCCGAAAAGAAAGCCTATCAAAACCCCGGATATAATTAATATACAACTATAATAAATTAATTTCGTTCAGATTCATTTTCTCCCCGCGTTCGCCTCCCGAAACAAAAATCGGGACGGTGGGTGCGGGTTGAAAATGTGGAGACAGAGTGATTAGTGATTAGTGATTAGTGCCTGACGGCAGTATTCATCCGACAGTCGGTGATTCTTAATTTTCACTTTATTTTTGTGGACGGATTT
>JAITHX010000087.1 GCA_031279735.1 Prevotellaceae bacterium | reverse complement strand
TCGCCCCAAATGACCTCGTAATTTCTATTCGAGAAAAACGGCGGATCGAGATAGATTAAATCCACTGTTTCGCTCTCCATCGCTTTCAGGATTTCGAGATTGTCGCCTAATATAAGTTTATTGATGCACATGTTTCTTTATTGCTCTTAATTCCTCTGACATTTTATCATCCATATCGTTCTGTTTTTTGATGAAACACAAGTGCAAAAGTACGAAAAAAATTCACTTGCATGTCCTTTGCAATGCCTTTTTTCCATTCGTTTCACCGCACTTGGCGAAATAGTCACACGACGATTATATACGGGCTTACTTCCTGTCGGCTAATCTCTTTGAAGGCTTTCTGAGAATAAGCGAATAGTCTCCGACACCCAAAAAGACTCGACTCTTTACTCTAAATGCCCGACTCTTTGAAGCAAAGAGTCGAGTCTTTGGAATAAAGACTCGACTCTTTGGAGTAAAGAGTCGAGTCTTTGCTTCAAAGAGTCGACTCTTTCACCCCAAAGAGTCGACTCTTTGCTTCAAAGAGTCGACTCTTTACTCCAAAGAGTCGAGTCTTTATTCCAAAGAGTCGAGTCTTTAGTTCAAAGAGTCGAGGGTTTAGTTCAAAGAGTCGAGGGTTTTTTGACGGAAGAATTACGCCAAACTATGGTTGTCCGAACCAGCCGTATGACTATTACAGTATCGTTCTGCCGAGATATTCCGCAAAGAACTTCCGCTGTTCGTCGAGTAGCTTTATCTGTTCGAGCACTCCGAACTGGTCTTCGCTGGCGTCGGAGAGACGCAACACGAGTCTGTTTCGCGCTATGGACAGCACTTTCGACTTATACACCGCCAGCGCTTTGGGTATCGCCTGCGCCATATCGACCCGAACGCTGTTCGTTCCGTTCCATATCGTGCTTACGATGTAGTTTTCGTTGCCCTGCATCAGGGTGTCGGTAAGGAGATTTATCGCTGTCGAGGCAACTTCCGCGTCGTCGTGATTGATGAAGCGGCGGATGAACGTTTCGGGTTCCGCTTCGGGCGAAGCGTCGAGCAAACGTTCGTATTCCTCGAATATCTGTTTGAATCGAAGGTTCTGGAACTCCAGATCGTCGTTCTTCACATCCTTTATTATGTATTCGTCAACGCGGATATAGACTTCTTCGCCCATGTCGCCTTCGGCGCGGAACAGCCGCTCGCGTCCGTGCCGGAGCATGAACATCAGCAGTTCCTTCTCCTGCTCCTGACAGATGATGTTGGTGACAAAGGTCGGCATCGCGGGCATGTCCGGCGGCAGGTCTGGAGGAAAGTCCGGCGGCATATCGGGCGGAAAGTCCGGTCGCGCAAACTGCGAGGCGCTCTGCGGTGTTACTTGGGCTTTCGGCACTGTTCCCTGCGCTGTTCCCTGCGCGGGAGCTGCTCCTCCCTGTTCCGGTCTTGCCGGCGGTTCCGTGTATTCTGCTTTTTCGGAGGCGAACAGTTTGCTTCTCGTGCGGGTTACTTCGCGCGAAAGAACATTTTCGTCTATTTCGAGCGCCTTGCTGCACTCCTTTATGTAAACGCTGCGAGTTATGAGGTCGGGGATCACCGAGATGCTGTTGACAATCTCGCGTATGGCTTCCGCCTTTTTGAGCGGGTCGCCGGCGTTGCTCCGGTTGAGCAGCTGCACTTTGAACGAAAGGAAATCCTGTTCGGCGCCGTCGAGGAAGCGACGCAGTTCGTCGGCGCTGTGTTTCTTCGAGAACGAATCGGGGTCGTCGCCGTCGGGCAGCAGGACTACCTTCACTTTCAGTCCGAATCGCAACAGCATGTCTATTCCTCTCAGCGACGCCTTTATTCCCGCCGCGTCGCCGTCGAACAGCACGGTGATGTTTTCCGAGAAGCGCGACACGAGGCGTATCTGTTCTTCGGTGAGCGAAGTGCCCGACGAGGAGACCACGTTTTCTATTCCGGCGGCAAACATGGAAATAACGTCCGTGTAGCCCTCCACCAGATAGCATTTGTCGAGACGCCCTATCGCCTGCTTTGCGAAGAATATCCCGTAGAGCACATTCCGTTTCAGGTATATTTCCGAATCCGGCGAATTGAGATACTTCGCCGCCTTCTTGTCGGCTTGCAGTATTCGTCCGCCGAAGCCGATGACCCGTCCGGCGAGCGAATGTATGGGAAACATCACCCGTCCGGCGAAGCGGTCGAAGAGCGAGCCGTCGTCGCGCTTTATCGAGAGTCCGGTTTTAACGAGAAATTCCTCCTTGTAGCCCGCCTTCAGCGCCGCTTCGGAGAAAGCGTTGCGCCGCGCCGGACTGTATCCGAGCTGGAAGCGTTCCACCGTTTTGCGCGAGAAGCCGCGTTCGCGGAAATAGCTTAGCCCTATTGCCCGTCCCTCGTCGGAATTGAGCAGAGCGTCGGAAAAGAACGAGTTGGCGAAGCTCGAAACTATCATCATGCTTTCGCGGTCGTTGTTGCGGGCAATATCCTCCGGCGTCTGTTCCTTTTCGCGTATTTCTATGCCGTACTTCTTGCCCAGCCACCGGATTGCTTCCGGATAGCTCAGCTTTTCGTGTTCCATTACAAATGAAACCGAGCTGCCCGATTTGCCGCAGCCGAAACATTTGTAGATGTTTTTCGTTGCCGAGACCATGAACGAGGGCGTTTTCTCGTCGTGAAACGGGCAGCGGGCTATATAGTTCACTCCGCGTCGCTTGAGGGTGATGAAGTCGCCCACCACATCCACCACGTTTGCCCGTTCGACTATTCTGTCTATCGTTTCTCTGTCTATCATTCCGTCCTATTTTATCCGAAGCAGAACAGCGTTCCCTTGGATCCGAGTATATAAAACCTGTCGCCGACCACTGCCGGCGATGCCGTTATCCTTTCGCCCGCGTCGAACTCCCACAGAGCTTCGCCGGTGTCGGCGTCGAGTATGGTCACGATGCCCGCAGCGGTGCACGCTATCACCCTGTCGCGGCACACGAGCGGCGAACTCTCCGTTGTGTTGCCCTTAGTCAGATATTTCCACGCAAGGCTGCCGTCGGCGCGCCTTATCGCGCGCAGATAGCGATCGTTCGAAAGCAGATAGAGCATCCGGTCGGACACTGCCGGTATGGAAACGAACGCTCCGGTTTCGGCGTCGCCCGTCGCTATCTTTCCGTGTTTCGCGATCTTACCGTCGCGGAGCAGCGCCTCGTAAACATTGCCGGAATAGTCCGCCACATAGCAGCAGTTGTCCCTGATTGCCGGCGAAGCTGGAACGTAGGCGTCGAGCCTGAGCGAATCCGAAGCCCTGCCGGTGCGCAGGTCGATTACGCGAAGCCACGAATCGCAGCCGCCGAAAACAATCTCGTTGCCGCGCACCGCCGGAGCGCCGTTGATATAGTAGCCCGTTTCGTGCCGGCTGAGTTCCTTCCCGCTGCGGAGATCCACACAGTAGAGAAAATTGTCGTAGCTGCCGAAAACCAGCGCGAGACCCTCGCCCTCGCCCGCAAGATTGGGCGAAGCGGAGATTTGCCCCATAGTCTCGAAAGTCCAGAGCGTGTCCCTTGCGGCAAGCGACACTGCCGCCATCCGCCCGTCGATTCGTCCGATATAGAGAACCGAATCGCGAATCAGCGGAGAAGCCTCGACCGCAGTCTCCATGTCGAACTCGAACACGAGAACCCCCTCGCGATCCACCCCGCGTATCTTTCCGCGCTTGTCGCACCAGTAGGCTGTGCCGGCATACACCGCCGGCGACGACGCCGTGCGCGCATCGCTCCTGTACGTCCATTTCAGCGCGGGGCTGTCGGGCAGTTTCAAATCCGAATAGCCGCTCAGAGCAGCCTCGCCGCGAAACAGAGGCCAGCTCTCCGACGCGCGGCGCTCTTCGGACGAAAGCGCGCATCCCGACAAAAGCGCGAGAAACAGCGCGAGAAACAGCGAGGAGAGCATGTTAGGCATCGCGGCGAGCATCCTTTTCATCCTTTCTCAACATTCAAGTTCCGGAAACCACTCCTTTGAAGTACTCGATAGTTTTCGTCAGTCCCTCGTCGAGTTTCACTTTGGGCGACCAGTTCAGCTGTTCCCGCGCCAGACTGATGTCGGGTTTACGCTGACGCGGATCGTCGGCGGGAAGAGGGCGATACACAAGCCGCGACTTCGATCCGGTGAGCGCAATAACTTTTTCGGCAAGCTCCAGCATCGAAAACTCGTCGGGATTCCCAAGATTCACGGGTCCGACAAACGAATCGTCGCAATTCATCATCCCCGTCATCCCCTCTATCAGATCATCGACATACTGAAAGCTGCGCGTCTGCTGTCCGGTGCCGTAAATAGTGATGTCCTCGCCGCGCAGAGCCTGCACGATGAAGTTCGACACTACCCGTCCGTCGTTCGGATGCATGTTGGGACCGTAAGTATTGAAGATGCGCACAATCTTTATCCGCACCTTGTTCTGACGGTGATAATCCATAAACAGGGTTTCGGCGCAGCGTTTCCCCTCGTCGTAACACGAGCGGACGCCCACAGTGTTGACGTTCCCCCAGTACTCCTCGTGCTGAGGATGCACGGCGGGATCGCCGTAAACCTCGCTTGTGGAAGCCTGCAGGATCTTTGCGCCTACTCTTTTTGCCAGCCCAAGCATATTGATGGCGCCCATCACCGAAGTCTTTACCGTCTTTATGGGATTGTACTGGTAATGAATCGGCGATGCCGGACACGCGAGATTATATATCTCGTCCACTTCGACTATATAGGGATTTATCACGTCGTGACGCACAAGCTCGAATCGGGGATGATTCCGCAAATGTTCCACATTCGCCTTCGACCCCGTAAAATAGTTATCAAGACAGATAACCTCGTGTCCCTCGTTCAACAGTCGAGCGCATAAATGGGAGCCTATGAAACCCGCCCCCCCGGTTACAAGTATTCTCTTCATCGTATAACTACCGTATAACTATTTAAGGAGATGTATTGTCAGACCCGATCTCAGCTTCGGTTCAAACCATGTTGTTTTTGGCGGCATGATTTTGCCCGCGTCGGCGATAGCCGTAAGTTGCTGCATAGTCACGGGGAAGAGCGCGAATGCCGCAACTGCTTCGCCTTCGTCCGCCTTGCGCTTCAAAGCGTCGAGACCCCTGATGCCTCCCACGAAATCTATGCGTTTAGAGGTGCGCAGGTCGGTGATGTTCAGTATCGCGTCGAACACCAGATTCGAGAGTATCGTCACGTCCAGCACGCCCACAGGGTCGGAATCGTCGTAAGTTCCGGGTTTCGCCGTGAGCGAATACCACGCCCCGTCGAGATACATGGCGAAATTATGCAGCGCCGCCGGTTTGTATGGCGCTTCGCCGTTCGTTTTCTTCTCCACCGTGAAACACTCCTTCAGTCTGTCGATAAAAGATTCGGCGCTCAGTCCGTTCAAATCCTTCACCACGCGGTTGTAGTCTATGATTCGGAGATGACTTTCGGGGAAGATAACAGCCATGAAACGATTGTACTCTTCGTCGCCCCTGTGATTCGGGTTGCTTTCGCGGCGCAGCTTCGCTACGGCGGCGGCGGCGGCGGTGCGGTGATGACCGTCGGCTATGTAGAGCGCCGGAACGGATTCAAAGATAGAGGTGATGCGCTCTATCTCCGCGTCGCGGTCAACTATCCACAGTTTGTGACCGAATCCGTCCGGCGTCACGAAATCGTACTCCGCTTCGCGCGTCTCGACTATAGTCGCCACCAGAGCGTTCATCTCCGGCACGTCGGGATACGAGAGAAACACCGGCTCGATGTTCGCATCCTGCACGTCCACATGACGAATACGGTCGTTTTCCTTATCCTTTCTGGTGAGTTCGTGTTTTTTGATTCGCCCCTCTTCGTAGTCGCGGGCGTCGGTGCAGGCGGTCAATCCGTACTGCGTCCTTCCGTCCATCGTTTGCGCGTAAATATAGTAGCACGCCTTCGCGTCGCCGGCAAGCCAGCCGTTCGCCATCCACTGCCGGAAACATTTCCGTCCCATGGCATACACCTCAGTGGCATACTCGCTCACTGGAGGATCGAAGTTGATTTCCGGTTTGGTGATGTGCAGCAGCGATTTTTCGCCCGCTTCCAGTCGTGCCTCGTTCGAATCAAGCACGTCGTAGGGACGCGCCGCAATTTCGGCTACATGCTGTTTCGGCGGACGCACCGCCCTGAATGGTCTTATCTTTATCATTATTGCAGAATATTTTCATTATTGTTTCCGTTGCTGTTTCCGTCGCCGCGCTGTCCTGCGGCTTCCACCCACAGCTTAACCTCGTCCGTCGAAGGATTGTTCAAGCCGAGCTTCCGCTTTTTGTTCGCTCCGCACAAATCGTTGCGCAGCTTGCCCGGACTAGCCTCGCCCAGCGACTCGAAGCTGACGTAGCCCAGCGACTGAAGCACGGGCGCCCACTCCGCCGCCACCCCGACAGCGCCAAAGTCCGCCGGCGCCTCCTGTTCCGCCTTGCGTTCGGGACGCATCTGCGGAAAGAGCAGCACATCCTGAATCGAAGCGGCGCCGGTGAGCATCATTGTGAGACGGTCGATCCCTATGCCCATCCCCGACGTGGGCGGCATCCCGTATTCGAGCGCCCTTACGAAATCCATATCTACAAACATCGCCTCGTCGTCGCCCCGCTCCTTTAGCTTCGCCTGTTCTCTGAAACGTTCGAGCTGGTCGATGGGGTCGTTGAGTTCCGAGTAGGCATTGCATATCTCCTTTCCGCACACAAAGAGTTCAAAACGCTCGGTGAGCGCCGGATTGTCGCGGTGACGCTTGGTGAGCGGCGAAAGTTCCACCGGATAGTCGGTGACGAAAGTAGGCTGAATCAGACGCCGCTCGCACTTCTCGCCGAAAATCGCGTCGATATACCTGCCCCTGTCCTCAACCATGCCTTCCGTGTCTATGCCGAGACTGCGGCACGTTTCGCGAAGCTGCCCCGCGTCCATTCCCGCCACATCGACGCCGGCATATTCCCGTATCGCCTCGAACATGGGAAGCCGGCGGTAGGGTCCTTTGAAGTCCACCGTCTCCGACGCTAAAGCCACACGAGTGTCGCCGTTCACATCCATAGCAATCTTCTCGAAAAGCTGTTCGGTGAAATTCATCATCCAGCGATAGTCCTTGTATGCCACGTATATTTCCAGACAGGTGAACTCCGGATTATGCGTGCGATCCATCCCCTCGTTGCGGAAATTGCGCGAAAACTCGTAAACTCCCGCAAACCCGCCAACAATAAGACGCTTCAAATAAAGCTCATTGGCTATGCGCAGATAGAGCGGAATGTCCAGCGCGTTGTGATGCGTGACGAAGGGACGCGCCGAAGCTCCGCCCGGTATGGACTGAAGCACGGGGGTATCCACTTCGAGATAGTCGCGTTCGTTGAAGAACTGCCGCATCGAGTTGACAATCTTTGTGCGCTTGACGAAAACTTCACGCGCCTGCGGATTGACAGTCAGATCGAGATAGCGCATCCGATAGCGCTGTTCCGGATCGGTGAAAGCGTCGAACAGCTTGCCGTCCTTTTCCTTCACTATCGGAAGCACCCGAAGCGACTTCGCAAGCAGTTTCAGTTCGGAAGCGTGAATCGAAAGTTCGCCCATCATGGTGACGAAAGCATAACCCCGCACGCCTACTATGTCGCCAATATCCAGAAGTTTCTTAAAAACGACATTATACATAGTCTTATCCTCGCCCGGACAAATCTCGTCGCGCTTCACATACACCTGAATCCGTCCCTTTTCGTCCTGAAGTTCAAAAAACGAAGCGTTACCCATAATTCTCCGTGCCATGATGCGACCCGCGATAGCGACATCCTTAAACCTGTCGCCGTCGGGTTGAAAACCCTCCGCTATCTCCACCGTCGTACAATTGACCTCAAACTCTTCTGCCGGATATGGCTCCACGTTAAGTTTCCGAAGTTC
>JAITHX010000212.1 GCA_031279735.1 Prevotellaceae bacterium | reverse complement strand
ACCGGCATTACCGTCGGCAACAAACAACTTGAAGGATATTTCCTCTCTCACAATGAATTGAAAAAAGAAACACGAATGATTATCAAGACGGAATAACAGGGAGCATTGCAAATTGTCGCGACAGTCAAGTCTCGCAGGGACTATCTTGTTCAGCCTATCCTCCACCGCAGGCAATTCATAATTTATAATTCATAATTCATCTGTCGTCCCATGCGGGACTTGGCATCCGCGACAATCCGGAATGCACCCGTTGAAAATTGAAAATTTCTCCGTTGGCGGGGACAAACCACAGGCAACGTTGCGCTCGAAAGTTTAGCCCTTCGGGCAGTGGGCGTGCAAATAATCATACAAATCAATTAAATCACACGAAAATCACAGTTCAGACAATAGCTGCAATCCACGCACCGGCGGAGATTGCGGGTCAAGCCCGCAATGACGCAATTACGCACCGGCGGAGATTGCGGGTCAAGCCAGCAATGACGCAATCCGCACCGGCGGAGATTGCGGGTCAAGCCAGCAATGACGCAATTATGCGCCGGCAGGGATTGCGGGTCAAGCCCGCAATGACGCAATCCGCACCGGCGGAGATTGCGGGTCAAACCCGCAATGACACAATCCGCGCCGGCGGAGATTGCGGGTCAAGCCCGCAATGACGCAATCCGCGCCGGCGGGCATTTTCAATTTTCAATTCTCAATTTTCAATTAAAATACTTACTTTTGTGCCGGTCAATTTGTCCACAGTATTATAAATTTCTATATAAATGTTTCAATATTTTAAAGACAAGGCACGACGTAAACTCTTGAAATCCTCTTTGAAAAAGTCATCGGGACGAAAGGTTGAAGTGAACAATTTCAGTAATGCGAAAAGTATGGCAGTGATAACGCCATTCAAATTCGACCCTGAAAACAACGCCTTGATGCGCTTGAAGAAAATCGCTAAAGATAACAGGATTGAATTTAAACTGCTGGTGTATTATCAGCAGGGAAAATTACCCGACAACGTAATCCCCGACCCCGGCAAGATACTCTTTTCCGACCGTGAATGTAACTGGTTCGGCAAACCGACAATTCCCGAAGTGCAGGACTTCATCAACCTCAAATTGGATATTCTGATTGACCTGACTTCGGAGAAATGTTTTGTTACGCAATACATCGCAACCGCGTCCAGCGCAAAGTTCAAAGTCGGACGTTTTGCATACGGCGATAATCCTTACGACTTCATGGTAACTTCCGACTACAGCATGAGCGACGAGAAGTTTGTGCAGGCTTTGGAGTCATACCTGGCAAAATTTCAAGGCAGCAAATAATGTAATTAAATAATATATAATGTCTATGAAGAAAAAATTATCCGGCGTTGGCGTAGCGCTGATAACGCCGTTCAGAGAAGATAAACTGCTTGATTTCTCCGCCATGGAGCAGATGCTTGATTTCGTTGCTCTGGGAGGAGTCGATTTTCTCGTTATTCTGGGTACCACTGCCGAAAGTCCCACCCTGGACGCAGACGAAAAAAGACGCATAACATTTTTCGTTACGGAATATAATGCGGGCAAATTGCCTGTGGTTTTAGGCGTGGGCGGAAACAACACAAACGAAGTTGTCAAAGCCGTCAAGGCGATTCCCGACAGCGTTGATGCAGTACTTTCAGTTACGCCCTACTACAACAAACCGCAGCAGCAGGGCTTGTACGAACATTTCACAGCCATTGCCGACGCCTCGCCCAAACCCTTAGTGCTGTATAACGTACCGGGGCGCACAGGCGTGAACATGACTGCGGACACCTGTCTGCGTCTGGCTGAACACAAAAACATCACGGCAGTCAAGGAGGCTTCGGGCGACCTGCGACAAATGGGATACATCGTGCGTAACCGTCCCGCCGATTTCTC
The DNA here is from genome assembly GCA_031279735.1 of Prevotellaceae bacterium. GTDB lineage: Bacteria > Bacteroidota > Bacteroidia > Bacteroidales > UBA932 > JAIRLF01. Next base: position 3,541 of record JAITHX010000212.1, on the reverse strand, counting down.
GGTGCTTTCGGGCGACGACGGACTGACTCTGGCGCAGATGGCGATAGGCGCAGACGGCGTTATATCCGTTGCTGCCAATGCCTTTCCCGCACAGTTCTGTAACATGGTGCATGCTGCTGCAAAAGGCGATTTCAGCACGGCGACAGCGCTTCATCTGAAATTGCTGGAAGCCTTCGACCTCTTATTCGCCGAAGGCAATCCTGCGGGAGTAAAAGCCGCCGCATCCCTGCAGGGTTTGGTTGAAAACGTACTGCGCCTGCCCTTGATTCCGGCAAGCGAAACGCTGATGAACAAATTCAAATCATTGAATCTCGAAAGATGAACATTTTATTAGTCGGCAGCGGTGGACGCGAACATGCTTTGGCATGGAAAATCGCTCAAAGCCCCCGCATCACAAAACTTTATATCGCTCCGGGCAATCCGGGCACGGCGCAGTGCGGCACGAATATCGACATAAAAGTCAATGATTTTAACGCATTAGGCAAATTTGCCCGCGAGAACAGTGTAAATATAATAGTCGTCGGACCGGAAGACCCGCTGGCAAACGGTATTGCCGACTATTTCGCTGCGGATGCCGAATTGCAGCATATCGCAATTGCAGGTCCTTCGCAGCGTGGCGCAATGCTCGAAAGCAGCAAGGATTTTGCCAAAGACTTTATGATGAAACACAAAATCCCTACCGCGCGTTATGCTACCTTCAGCAGGGACGGGCGCGAACAGGGGTTTGATTTTCTCGCCAAACTGCAAGCGCCGTACGTACTGAAAGCCGACGGGCTTGCCGCCGGAAAAGGCGTAATCATCACCGAAAGTCTCGACGAAGCGCGTACAGCCCTGTGCGAAATGCTCGACGGCAAATTCGGCGAGGCGAGCAGCAAAGTTGTAATTGAGGAATATCTCACAGGCATAGAAGTCTCTGTTTTTGTGCTGACCGACGGACAAGCATACAAACTCTTGCCCGAAGCAAAGGACTACAAGCGTATCGGCGAAGGCGACAGCGGTCTCAACACCGGCGGAATGGGCGCCGTGTCGCCTGTTCCGTTTGCCGACGCCACCTTTATGGACAAGGTTTGTAAACGCATCGTCGAACCTACGCTTGCAGGATTGAAACAGGAGAATATACAATATAAAGGTTTTATCTTCTTCGGACTGATGAACTGCGCGGGCGAGCCTTACGTCATAGAATACAATGTGCGTATGGGCGACCCTGAAACCGAAGCAGTAATGGCGCGTTTAGACGCCGATTTGCCGGATTTATTTGAAGGCGTGGCGCAGGAAAACCTGCATGAACGCCGTTGCGGTACGCTGCCTCATACGGCTGTAACTCTTGTGTCGGTATCAGGCGGTTATCCTGGCGATTATCAGAAGGGAAAGGGTATAGAAATAGCGCCCTCGTCCGACGATTCGACACTGATATTCCACGCCGGCACAAGGCTTGACGCCGACGGAAAACTTGTAACTTCGGGCGGACGGGTTTTTGCTGTTACCGCAACCGGCAACAGCATCGAACAGGCGCGCACAAAAGCATACAAAGCATTGGACAGAATTACATTTGAAGGAAAATATTATCGCCGCGACATCGGAAACGACTTGACTGAATTATGAATTATGAATTATGAATTATGTTGGCTGCGCCGGATTTTTGGCACACCAGATGACGCAGATAAAACGGATTACCGCAGATTCAAATCTGCGGTAATCTGTAGAATCTGCGTCATCTGCGTGCTAAACATTTTCAATTTCCAAGCATGAGTGCGCAGCCTCATTTTCAATTTTCAATTTTCAAGCATGAGTGCGCAGCCTCATTTTCAATTTTCAATTTTCAATTTTCAATTTTCAATTTTCAATTGCAAAGAAATATTTGTACTGGCTGTAACGCTTTTGAATGGCATCGACAAAATTCATGGTTTCCATTCCGTTGAAGCGTCCGCGCGGCATTAATTTGAGCTGTTCGGACGAGGGGTTGCGCATCATCGGGATAATGGAATTGACCTCGCTCCAGACATCGGGATTCAAACCGTGCGCAATGGCAAACGCACGACAGTCTTCTATTCGTCCGTAACCTGCATTATATGCTGCAAGCACAAAGTTTATACGCTCGTCGTGCGGGATGCTGTCGCGTTCAGCCAGCCTGTAGAGGCGTGCTATCAGTTTCACTCCCGCTCTGATGTTTTCTTCGGGATTGTCGATATTTTCCACACCCAGACTTGCGGCTGTCTGCGGCATGATTTGCATCAGTCCCGCCGCGCCATGTCTGGAACGTACATTCGGGCGAAACATTGATTCCTGATACACCAGCGCAGCCAGCAAACGCCAGTCCCATTCAATTTCCCTGCTGTACTTCTTGAAAAGTCCGTCGTAGGGTGATAAACTCGACGGGGCTTTGTTGTATTTCCGTTTAAAGTATTTGGTTTGATAGAACCCGTACAGATTTCCCCGTTTAAATTCGTTAGCCCAAAGATTAACCGACTGTATCAGGACGGTATTTTCGTTTCGTGCAAGCCATACCGATTTCACCTGCTCGTCCAAAGGTATCGAGGAACATATTCCGTTGTTTGCCGAAAGCGCCTGATAAAGGCTGTCAAGTCCTTCGCTGAAAACAAGCATGTCGATGTCTCCATTTTGAAGCAGCTCGAAACGCAATTCGTCGGGCACAAGGCATACCTCGTAATCAAATCCTTCGTGTTTGGCAAACTGTTCAAGCATTTCAAGATGGTATCCGGTAGGATTGCCTTTCTGTACAAAATAGTTATAGTGATTGGTGTCCATCGCCACCAATAATCTTTCCGCTCTCAGTGGAGCAGCGGGTTTTTCGGATTTTCCGGTAAAGTTGAGTGCGGCTACGAGTGTTAAACTTACAAGCAAAAGTATTGTTTTACCTTTTTGCATAATGTTTTATTAAGTAAATACCTGTTATCTCTGTTTTCCATCATACGGAAACTCTTGCCGGTTGAGCAAAAACACATTTAAACAATTATATTTACAGCGAATTATTAAACAATGCCATTTGCTCTGACTGAGATAGAATTTCGGTGCAAAGATAAGGTTTTTTTTCATGTCGTCGATTGGTGATGTAGAGACGCGATGCCTCGCGTCTCTACAGGCATAATGTGATTAAACGCTGTAGAGACGTTGCAAGCAACGTCTCTACAAATCCATCAACCGACGCGGGGATACGACGAATCGCGTCCCTGCAACCCTTCACTGTCCCTGATGCGCGTCCTGAATCATTTGCGCATTGGCAAGAATGTAAATCTCCACGCGACGGTTTTGGGCTTTGCCTGCCGTCGTCGAGTTGTCGGCAACAGGTTCCGACGAGCCTTTACCTGTCCAGTTCAAGCGGTTTGCCGACACTCCCTGCGAGATAATATAATTCTGAACGGCAGCCGCGCGCTGTTGCGACAGGGGAATGTTAATATTGTCGGTTCCCGTGTTGTCGGTATGTCCAAAGATTTGGACATTGGTTTGCGGATTGGCGTTCAGGCTCGCAGCGAATTTCGAGAGCGAGGCTTTTGACTCGGCGTTCAAGTCGCTTTTGTTCGTG
>JAITHX010000209.1 GCA_031279735.1 Prevotellaceae bacterium | reverse complement strand
AGTTTTAACATATTTACTGTTCATTAATTAAATCGTTGATTGCGCGAACGCATCCGTTCGCATGTCGTCGGCACGCAGCCGGAAAGGGTTAATAGTTCGTCATGTTCTCATAGGCAGGCAGGTTTTAGGCGGTTCATAATGCAAGGCGCGCACTCCGGCAACATGCGCAACATGCGCAACATGCGCGTTATACGCAACATGCGCAGCATACGCGCTTGAGCAGCATATACGACAAAACCCCGATGTTTTGAAAAACACCGGGTGTCCGATTTTATGCTTGTGACGTTTGTCTCTAACTAGCTCTCTCTCTCTCTCTCTCTCTCTCTCTCTCTCTCTCTCTCTCTCTCTCTCTCTTGCAAATACAGCAAGCAACGCGCCGTTCACGCTAAGGGCGAGAATTTGAAGGGATTTCAGAGAGTTAGACCTATTCATACACAAATAACAATTACACTATTTTCATCACAAATCGGATGCAAATATATGGTATTTTTCCATACGCCGGACGCGCATCGCGAAAAAGGAACGTTAAATAAGACTAAGAGAGAGTTTTTAGTTTTTAGTGGTTAGTGGTTAATTGTTAATTGTTAATTGTTAATTGTTAATGCCTGTCGGACGGGTGGAGTGAGACGGAGACACTGAGCCGCAGGCACTAACCACTAACCACTAACCACTAACCACTAACCACTAACCACTAACCACTAACCACTAACCACTAACCACTATATAATTGTTAATGCCTGCGGCTCAGTATCTCCATTTCACTCCACCCGTCCGACAGGCATTAACAATTAACAATTAACAATTAACAACTAATTATGAATTGCCTGACGGAAAGTCGGACGGTTCATAATTCTCTCCGCGTCCGTCAGGCAATTCATAATTCTTAATTCTTAATTCTTAATTTCTAAAACACCTCAACACGTTTTTTCGACATTAGTTTTTTTTCTATTTCGGAGAGATCAAGTCTTATTTTTCCGGTTACAAATTCCGGAATATTGAACGAATAGAGCAAATCGCGATAATAATCGGTATGTTTCTGAGGGACGAGAAAGGGTTTGCCGACACGACCGTTTTCGTCGATCGAAGCAATGTAGGGTCTGGTGTATAAGCCGTCCGCTCGGCGGCTGCCGAATACGAACCATCGGGAATTACTGCTCCAGCTGTGATAGCTTTCCGTATCGGAACTGTTTGCTTCCGATAGTTCGCGAGTTTCGCCCGTTTTCAAATCCAGCAGCCACAAATCCGCCTCCTTGTGCCAAATCGGAAAATTCCCGTAATCGGAAAGGGTGTACATAAGGTATTTGCCGTTGTATGAAGGACGACCGCAGGATGCCGATTTTCCCGTCGATGCGGCTTTAATCAATGTGTCGATCGTATTTCCGAAGGTTCCGGTTGTGGGGTCGAAATCCACGCTGCACAGATCATAACGGATTTCATTGTATTCGGCGGGTATGTTCTTTTTCTTCGCGCAACTGAAATACAGGGTTTTTCCATCGGGGGAAAATGAGGGGAAAGTTTCAAAATTTTCGGTTTTCAAGAGAGGCGTCATTAATATGCGGCGGTTTTCAACGTCATATACAATCACGTCCGAAGCCGTGTCCATCACTTCGATGCGCTTGTCGCGCGCGGCATGAAAAGCCTGAATGGTTTTGTTTGCCGAATAGGCGATGTATTTTCCGGTCGGATGCCAGTAGGGATATACCGCATTGGCAATCATGCTGTCGTTTTTCAGAGCTAAAATCTCCGATCTGCCGCCGATTTGCAATAGTGTTCCGCCGAAGTCGCCGCGAAAGTGCAAACTCATGCTGTCGGCCGAAGTCTGTTTGAACGAATGACAATTCATGCAGCTCGGATACGCCAGAGTGTTCTCGATTAATGCGCGCTGCTCGAAATTCGATAAATTCCTGTAATAAATTCCCATCTTCCCGTATATTTCGTAACCCGGAGCTATGAGCCGATATGCCAATCCTTCGTCAATCGGCGCGTCGCTTACGTAAACGGGAAACGCTTTGTAGGCTTTCCATCTGTCGTTGTTCGATATCGAAACAGCTATATGAATTTTACCCCCCTTGTTCGCTTCCAGAATGTTTTTCCATTTCTTTGCGGGAATGAGGATTTCATTATTTCCGCTGATGAAAATCCTGTTGCCTGTCGAATCGAAAATCTCCGTCCGGATTTTGTCGAATTTCTCATTTACGGTGAAATTCAAGGGCGCAATGGTCGAAGGAACGGTAACTTCCGTATAGTCGGGGAAAATATCGGGACAGGCATCGACTTTTTCCGAATTCATTCCGCCGTTATTGCAGGACTTGCAGGCGATCAATGCCGCAAGCGAAAGAAGGCAAATCAAGTATTTTTTCATTGCTTTAGAAATGTCGAATAAATAACGTATAAGGGATGCAGTTCGGATTTTTGGCACACAGATGACACGGATTTTACAGATTTACGCGGATTCAATTCCGCGTAAATCTGTAAAATCTGTAAAATCTGTGTCATCTGTAAAATCTGTGTCATCTGTGTGCTAAAAATCCGTGTCATCTGTGTCATCTGTGTGCTAAGTTATTTCTAACACATCCCATGGTTCCGAAAATCAGTTGCTGCGAAACGTCAAATAGTACCAGTATGTTTTCCCGTACATTTCAAACAATTGTTTTTCGGAACAATTGTTCCTGTAACGATTTGAAAAATCGACGAATGCCTCAACGATGCGATTTTCCGGCGCCGAATCATGGAATTGGAGATTCATATCCTTTTGCCGCGAAATCACAGCCAGAGCTTCCCCGTAGCTTTCGGGAACGGCAGTATCCGTTCGATTTTTCAAGCGATAATACAGATAAAACTTCTTCAAGTCCTTCTTCAGCAGCTGGAATGCCAGCAAATACTCATAAGCCGCCCTGTTCCTGTTGTTTTGCCGGTAAAGCATTCCGAGAATCATATCCTTTTCATGTTCGCTGAACAGAAAGTCATTTTGAGGGCGAAAACGTCTCAACAGTCCGTATTCCTCGTGCGAATCAATCTTTTCTTCCGATTCCGACAATTTCATTGTTTCTTCCGCCCATTTGCGATAGAACAGCGTTTTTCTTAAAATCGACAGATATTTCCGACACACTTCATACTGTCCGTTAATCAGACTGGTTTCCGCCAGCCGCCGGATGCTTCTAACGCTTTTTCGTCTGTCGGGCAACGATTCCATGGCTTCGAAAGCAAAACGCTGCGCCGTATTGATCAATCCCAAATGATAATAAATCTCTCCCGTCATCATGTTGGTCACATAGTCTTTCCGAAATTCGGGCAATAACCCTTCCGTGCCGTTTTGGAAATAGTGAAACATAAATTCCGACAAAGTATTATTTTTGGAAAGAGCCAAATTGAGCGCGGCTACCGACAACGGGGAATCCGGCGCCTTTCCGTCGGCTGTCTTAAGGATGGAGTTCCATTTTTTCATGCGCGAGAAATAGTTGTATGCAAGAACCTCCTCCTTTTTCATGCCGGCAAATTCGGAGACGCCGCAAACCGTTAATAAACATAGGAAAATCGACCCTGCGACAGTCCGAATCCTTTTCGATTGCCTGGCTTCGGGCATGAAAACCGCCGCGGAAGGAATTGCAATCGACGCAACGAAAACCAGAATTAACGCTAAGGGGTAGATTTGCGGAAATCGGTAATATTCGCCCGCAAAAAACAGCCGCGTCAGCGAATACTGTTCAAAAACAAGGGAAGCGCAGTAAACCGACGCCGCATAAACGGATATTGCGGCGAGGGCAAAAAAAACGGATTTCTCCTTTCGCCAAGCGTAAACGAGCGATAAAAAAACGAAAACAACAGCCGAAAATCCCGCGGCGAAATAGAGCGCGGGTATTGCGGGCAGGATAAAAAACAGTCTGCTTCTATTGTTTTTCAGCAACAGGCTGGCGACTGTCGAAAGAAACGAGAAAATAAGCGCAACGACTATGCCGGGAGTGAAATTTTCGTCCATCAGGGCAAAGAAGCAGAAAATCGCCGGCACGAACGACAAGGCACGGAAACAACACTTCCCGTCGGATAACAACACTGTTGATTTCCGTGCCAAGATTTGAAGAACGAGCAGCAGCAGCGCAAGGAGAAAGGCGCCAGCCAGCGAATCCGTAAAGAATTGCGTGATGAAACAGCTGATATAGCTCGTCAAACCGCCCGGAATCATGACGCTGTCGCCAAAGTATGCGCCCGTAAACAGAAACAATTGCGTTTCTTCCTGATAATGGAGATGATGACGGTAGATTATCCCGAAAAATATCCAGACAAACAAACAAAAGACTGCCGAACTCCAATAGCTTTTAAACATTTTAGATTTTCACTCGAGTTGCGCGTTGAAAACATAATACCAGCCCCCGTTGGAACTCGGAGTGAACAGCATCAAGTGTTCGTCATCAAGGTAAGCGATGGTGAAGCTGCTGAACGACCATTCCGTGTTTCCGTTTCTATCGCGAGGATACAAGATGTTGGTACCGGCGAATGTAAGAGTTCCCAGAGAGCCGTAAACGCTTGTCGGCGTCATGTCGAAGTTCAGACTTCCCCGACTGATTTGTTTGCCCGACGGATCATATTTGCTTACTTTTTTGCCCGACAGCGCAAACACCATTTTGGCGCCCAATCCTTCGTCGGCAACGCCGGCTTCTTCGCACTGGCTCGACATGTCGTCCGGCGTCCATCCCCAATAATCTCTTCCGCTCGAGGGCGAACCGCCGCACATGATCAGCGGGCCTGCGGGTCCGCCGTCGGGAGCCGCCCATCCGGAAGTCGTGTTCCACACCCATGTTTTTTCGCCCGATCCGAACAGCAATCCGTAAGCCGGATCGACGGGATACTTCATGTCGGAAACATTTACGGAAAACTCCTTCGTAAACGTTTTTCCGTCTGCCGCCATAGCCGTCATAACGATGGTTTGAGCGCCCCGAACAAGGAGTATCAAATCGCCTTCGTTGCTTGTCAGCAGATTTACCCCGTCGGTCCATTGGCAAACAACGGGACTTGAGCAGTAAACGTGTACCTTGTTGGTATTCCCCTCTTGGGTTACGCTTGCGCGGATTTGATCGACGGAACTAATCGCGTCGCCTGCGCCTATTTCTTTCGTAATCGGCTCGCAGGAAATCAACGACGCGAGAATCATCGTCGCCGCTGCCGTGCAGATCATATTTTTCGCTATATTTTTCATGATTTTTATTTTAATTGTCAATGAATTATTTCCAGCTTGAATAGTCGGCGCCCGTCCATCCCTCGTTTTGTTTATAAACTCCTTCGGAGAGCGCGATTTCCTCTTCGGGTATAGGGAAAAAGCCTCGCGTTGCCCGGTAGCGGGCTTTATACCCTCCGCCCCAAGATTTGTTCACATCGGCTTTTCCGGAAATATAGATTTTCACGTTCGTTTGTTTTTCCAGCGCGTCTTCGGCAATGTGCCAGCGGCGAATATCGTTCCAGCGGACGCCTTCGTTAGCCAGCTCCCACCTTCGTTCGTTCTGCAAAGCGGGCAAAGAATATCCCGACAGGGGAGGAAGTCCCGCGCGGGCGCGAACGCGGTTTATCGGTGCCGCGTCCTCCTTCAGCTCTGCCTGCATCAGCAATACGTCGGCAAAGCGAATCAGAATCAAATCGTGGATATTCGACAATTGGAAGTTGACGCTCGCGTAGCTGTACATTTCCTGCTCGAATGTTTCGGTATATCCCGTTCCGTCCGATTTTCGGGAGGATACGGGCGACAGCTTCTTGTCCAGATAATCCGTTTCCTGTATGAAATCCGCCCATCCGGCGGCGCCCGTCTGGTAGCCGTAAGGATCCAGTTCGGCGCGAACATCGCAAATGCTGGCTTCGCGACGAAGGTCGTTCGGTTCCGACGCTTTCCATTCGTTCCACAAGCCGGGCGACACCATGCCTGCTCCCCAGCCCTGACCGAAGGGGAAAGTGTTTTCCTGCGCCTGACCGCCGCGTACGCCGAAGAACAGAGCGAACCCGTTGCTGTAGCCTATGGTTGTTTCCCAGTCGGCCAATTTGGAATATTTAATGGCAAACATGCTTTCCGGATTGATTGCCTGATCGTTTTCCGCATAACTCAACGGTAGCCCGTTGACTCCGGCAACTCCCTTTGTGTAGTTGTAGTCGTTAACGGTAAGGCGATTGGTGTAAGCCCACAGATTGCGGAAATCGGAAACGAGCGAATAGCCCGAATTGTTCACGCAGTCGTCGATGGCGGAAATCACTTCGGATTTGGTCAGGGCGGTACCGTCGGACAGGAGCACTTCCGATTTTCGATAGAAGCCCGTGTAGAAAAGAAAAGCGCGCGCCAGCATTGCTTCGGCAGTATATTTGTCCGCGTGTCCGGCTTCCGAAGGCGAGGTTTTGCGCGACGCCATCAATCCTGCTGCCGTTTTCAGGTCGAGACAAATCCGTCCCCACACCTCGTCGGGCGACGCTTGCGGCAGATTCGCCGCCACCGGCTCCGTAAACAGCGGGATGTTCTCGAACATGGAAGCCAGTTCGTAATAATAGAACGCCCTTAAGAAGAAGGCTTCGCCTATCATCTGGTTTTTCTGTTCGTCGCTGTCGAATCCCTCGCAATCGGGCAAAGTCGCTATGGCGGTATTCGCCCGCTGAATGCCGGCGTAACGATCGCTCCAGAAGCGGGATCTCGTGGCGGGCGTATAATTCATCAGCAAATCGGTGGCTTGCAGGATTTGATCGTTGGCGCCTCCGCCCCCCAGACGATCGTCGCCCGCCAGTTGCGCCGCCATAAAGAACGAGAATTGCGGATTTGCGTTTACAACGCTCAGATTGTTGTAGATGCCTGTCACCACCTGTTTGGCGTCGGCAAGTGTTTTGGGGTAGTTGGAAGTGTTCTTTTGAGTATAGTTTTCCGTATCGAGAAACCTTTCGCAGCTCGCGAAAATCATTGCCAGCATGCAGAAAAACGGAATAAATATTTTTTTCATCTTGTTTGGTATTAAAATTTAACGTTTAAGCCTAATAAATAAGTGCGCGGATTCGGGTAGTTGCCCAAGTCGATTCCGTTAGCCCACTCGTGGTCTCCGCTGTTGTCGGTGGGAGTATAGCCTATTTCGGGGTCCATGCCGGAATACTTCGTGAAAGTGAACAGATTCTGAGCCTGAACATAAATTCGCAGCTGACCGAAGGGGATTCTCGGAAAAACATGCTTCAGGTCATAACCGAGAGTTACGTTCTGAATTTTGAGATAATCGGCGTCTTCGACGAATATTTGAGAAAAGTTCATGTAATTCGCGTGGGATCCCGACGTCAGTCGAGGCCAGAGATTGGAAGTTCCTTCGCCGTGCCAGCGGCGATAGACGTCGGTCGTATAGTTTTCTTTCGGGCTGTCGGCGAATTTTCTGTAGTTCTTCGCAATTTGCACCTCCATTGCGCCGTAGCCGGTGATGCTGAAGTCGAAGCCCTTGTAGCCGAGATTCAAGCCGAAGCCGATGCGGGAATCGGGGTGTCCGTCGCCCAGATTGGTCTTGTCGTTCCGGTCGATGGTTCCGTCGCGGTTCAAGTCTGTGAATTTAACGTCGCCGGGTTGAGGCGCCGGTTGCAGGATACCGTTTCCGGCAGCTTTCCATGCATCTATGTCGGCTTGGTTCTGAAATATCCCGTCGGTTTTGTAGCCCCAGAAATAGCCGATGGGAAAGCCTGTTTCCGCGCGGTACATTTCAAGAACGCCCTGCGTGAAAGCGTGGGAGAAACCGTGAAGTATTCCTTCGGAATTGGCAATCCGAGTCACCTTGTTTCTGTTGCGCGAATAGTTCACATAAACGCCATACGACAAGCCCGATTCAAGTCTGTCCTTCCAGTTCGCGGCTATTTCGATGCCCGAGTTCTTCACGTCGCCGCCGTTGATATAGGGCGCCCCCGACGTTCCCATGCCGTAGGCGCCGAGAACGGGAGCCTGTACCAGCCAGTCCTTTGTGGTGCGGCTATACCAGTCGAACGTCAGATTCAGCCGGGCGTTGAAAAATCGGGCGTCAAGACCCAAATCCAGCTGCTCCTGCGTTTCCCACGATATGTCGGGATTGGACAGTTTGTCGGCATAACCGCCCGTTTGCTGCGCGTTCACATTGTTGCCGAATGAATAAGCCGCCGTAGCGTCGAACGAAATCGTCGACAGGTACTGGAAGTTGGAGATGTTGCAGTTGCCGTTTTGTCCCCAGCTGGCGCGAAGTTTCAGGAAGTCCAGATAATCGCTCGCGCCTTCCATAAACGATTCGTTGGACGCCACCCAGCCCGCCGAAACGGAAGGAAAAGTTCCCCAGCGACGACCGCGCGCGAAATTCGAGGAACCGTCGCGGCGCATAATCAGCGACAGCATGTATTTCTCGTCGTAGTCGTAGTTGATGCGCCCGAAGAACGACACCAGCGCTCCCGCCCCCCACGGATTGCCGTTGATGACGGTTGCCGTAGTGATTTCGGGCGTGTTGTCGATATAGGCGTGGTCGAAGTCGTCGAACAGCGAATTAATGTTTCGCGCTTGCAGATATTCGCCCATTCCCCATTTTTCCATTGATTGACCGACTAAAACATCGACATGGTGACGTTCCGCCGGCGCGAATTTATAGTTCGCCGTATTTTCCCAAGTCCAGTTCCAGCCCGCCTCCATGTTTTGCGTAACTTCCGAATTATTGCGCGAAGTGGTGGACGACAGGACGTAGGGTTTTTGGAAACTTCTGAATGTGCTTGCGCTCAACTTGTATCCGAATTGGGTTTTAATGATCAAACCCTTTATCGGCTGAAGCTGAAGATTCAACGCTCCGTTCAGCGCGTAGTTCTTCGATTTGTTGTAGCCTCTTTCGTATTCCATCAGCGCAATGGGGTTCGACATCATCGGGTCGAGCCGGTCGAGACCCATAGCCTTCATGTCGTTATAGTCGAAATAGTCGCCCTTTGCATTGTAAAGCGGCATTAGGGGTTCTGCGCGCAGGGCATTCGAAATATCGTTGCCGTATTGGTTTCCGGTCTGTATTCCATTGTTTTCGATGTGCGAAAACAGCAAATTTTCGCCTACTTGCAGCACTTTCAAGTCGCCGTTTTTCCATAGGACATGATTCGAGTTCAACCTGAAAGTAACGCGATGATATTCGGAAGCCACCGTACTGCCGAACGTACCCTCCTGTCCGGTGTATGAAAGACCCATGGAAAAAACCGACCTGTCGCTTCCGCCGGTCATATTTACCGAGTGATTCGTTGTCGGAGCGTTTTTATTGCGCATTTCGTCGATCCAGTTGGTGCCTTTCCAGCTGCCGTTCGCCGCCTGTTCGTAATACTGGCCGAGAATGCTCGGCCAGTTGTATTCCGCCAGACCTTCGTTGAAATTGATCTCATCCATAATCGCCATATACTGCCGCGCATCCAGTAGCGCCGGCATTTTATACACGTTCTGAACGCCGTAGAATCCGTCGTAAGTCACACTGATCTTGCCCGACTTGCCCTGTCGGGTCGTAACCAGTATCACTCCGTTGGCTGCACGCGCTCCGTAAATGGCGGCGGAAGCCGCGTCCTTCAACACATCGATGCTTTCAATATCCGACGGGTTAAGCGCGTTGATGTCCCCTCCCGCCATTCCGTCGATAACATACAGCGGCGAAAAATTACCCACCGTACCCAATCCGCGAATATTGATCTTGAACCCCGCTCCCGGCTGACCGTTGTTTTGAACGATGTTCACTCCGGGCGCCTGACTTTGCATGGACGTCAAGGCGCTGGCAGTATTCAGCTTTTGCAGGTCGCTCCCGCTGACCTGTACGGTGGCGCCCGTCACGAGTTTCTTTTTCTGAACGCCGTAACCCACCACAACCAATTCGTCGAGCGTAAGATCCGCATTCAACAGAATTACATCCGCCGTCGAACGATTGCCGACAGCGACTTCCTGAGTTTTATAACCCACATAGCTGAACACGAGAATTGCATCCTCGTCCGGCACATTTATCGAGTAGTTACCCTCCATGTCGGTAACCACGCCCGTTTGCGAGCCTTTTACCTGAACGCCTACGCTGCCAAGCGCTTCGCCCGTATCGTCGCGTACTGTTCCGGTAATCGTTTTAGTCTGCTGTTCCGGCGAGTCGGTTTCCGAATTGTCGGGCAAGGGGGCGGATTTGCCGCTCCCCGAAACATTCGGAATTGCACACAGCACACACAGCGCAATCAGCGCCGCATGAATTAAAATTTTTCTGTTACTCCACATAAGTCGAACTGTTTTATTTGTTAAACATTACTTTATTCCGCAAAACGACAGCGGCAGACAAGAATTAAATTCCCGATGAATCGAAATCTAACTCTCGTCCGCCGTTGCGAACACATATAATATATGTATAATACGAAACCTCCCGAAAATGATTTTTTACGGGGGGTTTGAGTCTCTCTCTCTCTCTCTCTCTCTCTCTCTCTCTCTCTCTCTCTCTCTCTCTGCAAATGTCATACCGTCCCCATTCAGGAGAAGCGGCAGCAAAATGAAATAGACAGAGCGCGTTCATAACAAAAAAGCGATTTAATAATTCTTTTTATAACAATCAAATAACATCCATACTGTGCGTCATTCAAAATAACGCTGCGAATTTAGTAATAATTTTTCAAATCGCGCAATAGTGGTTAGTGGTTAATGGTCAATTGTTAATTGTTAATTGTTAATGCCTGTCGGACGGGTGGAGTGAGACGGAGACACTGAGCCGACAGGCATTAACCACTAACCACTAACCACTAACCACTAACCACTAACCGGCTTCGGTTCGGTCGATTTCGGTCGATTTCGGTCGACCGAAATCGACCGAACCGAAGCCGCCGCGAAGCCGCGCCATGCCGCGTCTCCATGCCGCGTTTTCTATTTTCAACTCGCGATTTTAACGCGACGGAAGCATAATAGGTATAGGGTATATGGCATGGGGCGGGATGTCCAAAATCCCGTATCAATCATAAAAATCTTCATCCCGAATTTTGGACAGCCAGCCCCATGCTCCATGCCGGCGAAGCCTTCGTGTTTCTTCGCGCCTTCTTCGTGTTTCTTCGTGTAATAAACATGTAACAAAAATATTATGACACGAAGAAACATGTAACAAAAATATTATGACACGAAGAAACACGAAGAAGGCACGAAGAAACACGAAGGCTTCGCCGGTATAGATCCAATGTTGTCAAGTTAAGCCGGACAAAATTCCTTTACAACTCTTAAGTCCCTAACCGGACAAACCCCGTTAGGGGTTTCATATCAATAGAAAACAATATAATACCGGTAGGGGCGGGGCTTGCCCTCGCCCTGTCGGGGGTTTCATCCCAATGTTGTCAAGTTAAGCCCTGAACTAGACAACGTCAGCCGAAATCCGCACAACATCTCCGTGTCACGGCGGATGTAGAGACGCACGGCGTGCGTCTCCGCGCATCACGACGGATGTAACAGCACAACATCTCCATGTCACGGCGGATGTAGAGACGCACGGCGTGCGTCTCCGCGCATCACGACGAATGGGTGGTGGCGTGAATCCGTTGATCCTATCCCTGAAGGTACCGGTTTTGTAATAAGAAATCAGGTTCTGCTACTATAAGGATTGTGCGGTTCTTCACCGCGTCGCGGTGTTTTTTTACC
>JAITHX010000073.1 GCA_031279735.1 Prevotellaceae bacterium | reverse complement strand
TGCGCCCTTTGCGTTACAAAAACACCGCAACGCGGTGAAAAAACACGCAAACTTTTTCCACACAATTCCCGGCAGAACCGCAGAAATAATACCTTTCAACGGATTCACGCCATTACCCGGATTTTTAGCACACAGATGACACAGATTTGACAGATGACACAGATTTTACAGATTTTACAGATTTACGCGGATTTGAATCCGCGTAAATCTGTAAAATCCGCATAAATCTGTGTCATCTGTAAAATCTGTGTCATCTGTGTGCTAAAAATCCGAACGGCATCCCCTAACGCGACGGAAGTATAAGGGAACCTGCGGAAATAAGGGTTTCTTCTACAATAGAAGTATGGTTTTACAAGGACGCGAAGCCCTTGCGCCCTTTGCGAAGCCTCTGCGCCCCTTGCGTTACAAAAACACCGCAACGCGGTAAACAAACACGCAAACTTTTTCCACACAATTCACAGTAGAACCCTTTCTTTCAATTACGAATTACGAATTACGACTGCGGACGTACAGCCGAAGCCGGTCGTAATTCGTAATTCGTAATTGATAATTATTCTTAATTCCTAATTCTCCCAATTTCCGAAGGCAATTCTTAATTCTTAATTCTTAATCCCTTAATCCCTTAATACAGTTAAATTGCCGCCGGCAGTCATAATATTATGAATTGCGGATTACGAATTGTTTCATGTGTTGTGTTAATATGCACTCTTTCGGGGTGTTGGAATCATAAAATTAAGAATTGACAATTAGGAGTCGTTGCAATGCGGCGGTTTTATGTTAAATAACTCCCGAAGCGGAGAATTATTGCGCGAATTTTCTTGATTTGCGGTTTTGCGGCGGCTGTTTCGGTCGAAACGGAGAGCCGAGAAGGGAGAAAATAGGTTATATGCAGTTAAAAAAGTATAAATTAAACTCTCGCTTTCTTCTTCCGACGGAGGGTTTTCGCGCTTGTTTCGCGCTTGTTTGCCCTGCAATCGCGCTCTTTCGCCGAACGGAAAACGGAGCTTTCCCGCCTTATGCAACTGCAAGTTTATGCGCTACTTGCGATGGATCGTGCAGCTCCGTTTTCCCCGCCTTTTTCCCCGTTCCGGCTGCCCTTCGGAAGCGTGTCGGGCGGCGGAACTTCGCCGGACTATGCATACCGCCGACAGCAACCGACTGTTGCAGTAGTTTAATTTTAATAAAAATCGCTACCTTTGCGCGGAATTAGAGAGGTAATGTATGTACAACATCAATATCATTAACAACATTTTAAAAGAAATAACACATCCGGAAACCGAAGCCGACATCGTAAGTCTCGGCATGGTGCACAAACTTGAAACGCAGGGAACAGCAATCAAAATGACCCTGCTCTTCAAGCCTAACGATCCTTTCGTGGCGCCCGTCAAGCGCAGGGTCGAAGCCGCTATCAGGACGCGCTTCCCCGAAGCCGAACTGAACATTCTGGAACTGAAACGGGATGCTCCCAAACCCAAGCCCAAACCCGCGCGCCGCGAATATCCTCAGGTCGATGCGGCGAATATCGTTGCCGTGGCTTCGGGAAAGGGCGGCGTGGGGAAGTCCACCGTAGCAACGAATCTTGCGGCAGAACTTGCCGGAAGAGGGTTTCGCGTGGGACTGCTCGACGCCGACGTTTACGGACCTTCGGCGCCCGTGATGTTCAACATGCCCGACGCGCGTCCGGCTGTGGTCGAAAGGGAAGGGCTGGAATACATTGAGCCGGTCGAGAAGTTCGGAATAAAAATTATGTCGCTCGGCTTCTTCGTTTCGCCCGAAGACGCGGTTATCTGGAGAGGTCCGGCAGCTACGGGAGCATTGAGGCAATTTGCCGGACAGTGCGACTGGGGCGCTCTCGACTTTCTTCTGATAGACCTCCCTCCGGGAACGGGCGACGTGCATTTGACTATGGTTCGCGAACTGAAGATCACGGCGGCAGTCATCGTGACGACGCCTCAGCGCGTGGCTCTCGCCGACGTGATACGCGGAGTGAACATGTTTCGCAATCCCGACATCAATGTTCCGGTTGCAGGACTGATAGAGAACATGTCGTGGTTCACGCCCGCCGAATTGCCCGAAAATCGCTACTATATCTTCGGCTCCGGCGGCGGACGACGCATGGCGGACGAGACCGGAATAGCTTTTCTGGGCGAAATACCGCTGGTGCAGAGCATCAGGGAAAGCGGCGACGCGGGTCGTCCGTTTGCGCTCGACGCCGACGCGGTTGCGGCGCCCTACTTTCGCGCTGTTGCCGACAATCTGTTGCAGCAGCAAATGGTCATACGCCGACCGACATGAGGCGCGGACGAAAACCCGAAAAAGCAAATAGAATTGTCAATCTCATAATAAACTATTAGTAAAACATCGAAGGAAATGAAAGAAAATTCAACAGTGTCGCTCGGCAGCGGCAGTATAACATCTTTGCTGTACAAGTACTCGGTTCCGGCGATAATAGCAATGACCGCCACGTCGCTCTACAATCTTACCGACAGCATTTTCATCGGCAAGGGCGTTCATCATCTCGCGCTGACAGGACTGGCGGTCACTTTTCCGTTCATGAACCTTGCAACGGCTTTCGGCTCGCTCGTGGGAGTCGGCGCCGCAACTCTTATTTCAATCAAGCTCGGACAGAAAGACTACTCTTCCGCAAACAAGGTTCTCGGCAATGTACTCGTGCTTGATCTCATTATAGGAATAGCGTTTACGCTCGCGTTCCTTCCCGTGCTCGACGAAGTGCTTTATTTCTTCGGCGCAAGCTCGAAAACCATAAAGTATGCGCGGGACTACATGCAGATTATTCTCATAGGAAATGTCGTAACTCACACTTATCTCGGCTTGAACGCCGTGTTGCGCGCATCGGGATTCCCGCGCATGGCGATGTATGTCACGCTGCTTTCCGTTGCGGTGAATTTCGCGCTGAATCCGCTGTTCATCTTTGTCTTCGGGTGGGGAATACGCGGCGCGGCCTGGGCTACGGTGCTTTCGCAAGCCATCTCCCTGTCGCTGCAATTCGTTCGCCTGTCGAGCAAGGACAGGGAAATAAGATTCGGACGGGGAATTTATCGCCTGCAAAAACATCTTGTTGCCAGAATATTCAGCATAGGCTCGTCGTCGTTCATGATGAACGCCTGTTCGTGTCTGATAGTGATCCTGATTACGCGCGGACTGCGCGAACACGGAGGCGACCTCGCAATAGGAGCCTACGGAATAGTGAATCGGGTGGCGTTCATCTTCCTGATGATAGTCATGGGACTGAACCAGGGCATGCAGCCCATAGCCGGCTATAACTTCGGAGCCGAGAAATATTCGCGGGTCACCGAAGTGACAAAACTCACCATCATGTTCGCCGTGACAGTCTCGACAATCGGATTCCTCGTGAGCGAACTCTTTCCGACGGCAATAATAAAGATATTCACCTCGCACAAGGATTTGATACGGGAATCGGTGACGGGCATCCGCATCATCTTCGCATTATTTCCGCTCGTGGGATTTCAAATGGTAGCCTCGAACTTCTTCATGTCGGTAGGGCTGTCGAGAACGGCAATCTTTCTCTCGCTGACCCGTCAGGCACTGTTTCTGATACCCTGCCTGCTTATTCTGCCAACGTTCATGGGCACGCTCGGAATATGGGTAAGTCTTCCCGTTGCCGACTTTGTGTCGTCGGCAGTGAGCGCCACTGTTCTTATAAGCTATTTCCGAAAGTGCAACAAAAATGTCGCGGAATCGGCTGGCAAGGCTCCGCGACAGAAATCACGATGGAATGTGGGACTTACGAATTAAGAATTAAAAATTAAGAATTAAGAATTGCCCTGCGGGAATTAAGAATTAAGAATTAAGAATTAAGAATTGCCTGCGGGAATTGTCAGGGACGGGGAGAGTTGAAAATCATGAATTGCCGGAGGTTCGCCTTCGGCAATTTTTTTTATTTCTGAAACTGCACTTATAATAAATTTATAATACGACCTACTTGCACGACATTTCGGGATTTGAGCGGTATTTCCAAAACAATTTTCATTATTTGTACGGCGTTCTATTGTGAGAGTTCAGCATCTCCTCGATTTTTTCCTCGTTTACTATGCCTTCCGTCCAGAGTCGGTCGGTTTCCCTGTCAATTTTCCTTTGGTAAAAATCAAGCAGCACCTCTTGCAATTCCGCCAAGTCGTCCTCGCTTTTTATATTCGGGAACATTTGACACAGATGACACAGATTTACGCAGATTTAAATCCGCGTAAATCCGTTAAATCCGCGTCATCTGTGTGCTAAATTATTTATTAAGTTCTATTAGAATTAAGAATTGCCGAAAGTTCAAACATACTTTCGGCAATTCACGATTTTCAATTCTCACCTGCCTCACCCGCCTCTGATGAATCCGCAGGCAATTCTTAATTCTTAATTCTTAATTCTTAATTCCTAATATCCCGGGTTATTCGGCAGCAGCGCCGGATTTCGCTGAATTTCGTTGTCGGAGATGGGCCACAGGAGATGTTCCGCCTTGAAGGTTGCGCCCAGCGGAGTGACCGCGCCGACTACGTTCACGAAAGTCACTTCGCCCTTGTTGGCGGCGGAAGTCCGCGGATACATTCGCGTCCGCTTGATGTCGTCCCAAACCTTACATTCCAGCGCAAATTCCCTCAGTCGTTCAGCCCAAACTTCGCGGACGAAGGCGTCGGGCGAAAGGGCGAGAAGCGGGGCGAGTATTTCCGCCTTTGTTTCGGTAGTCGAAGCGCGCGCCTTCACGTCGGCAAGATACCCTGCGGCTTCGGCGCCAACGCTGTTTGCAGTTTTCACGAGAGCTTCGGCGGCAATCAGCAGCACTTCGGGATAACGGATAACGGTGATGTCCTTCGTTCCCTTGCCGGTGTTCAGCAATGCCTCCTCGTCGTAATACAGCCAGTTGCAGACGTAAGGAAATTCAACGTTTGTCGTCGCGCCATTCTTTTCGTACGAATAGCTCCGGAAGAAAAACTGCCTTTCCTTGAAGCGAAGATCTGTCGGTTCGTAGGCGTTGAGAACCGCGTCGGACACCTTGTAAATGTTTTCCAGTATGGCATACTGGAAAACGCCCCATCCGGCGGCTTGAGTGTAGAATGCGTAAGTGGGCCACCATGAGGCGTCGCTGATGCCCAGCGCGAACTCGTAGGTATAGATGTATTCGGGCGATGCGTCCAGCGTCCGGAGCTTGTTGTAGGCGCTGTTCATGTCCCTGTCGTCGTTCGTCATCAGCCTGTGTTTCCCGCCCGCGATTACGCTTTTCGCCAGAGTTGCGGCATCGGCGTAGCGGTTTTGATTGAGCGGGTATCCGCTCCATTGCAGATAAACCGTTGCCAAAACCGTTTCGGCGGTAGTTTTGCTGATGCGGAAACCGTTGTCGGTGAAGGCGGCGTTGTTCAATCCTCCTCCGGCTATCGCGTCCTTCAGGTCGGTTTCGATTCGGGCGTAGATGTCGGCGGAGGGAGTGCGCGGCAGATACAGGTTGTCCAGCGATTCGTAGGGTTCGAGAACCAGAGGCACATCGCCGAACGTCTTCACCAGAGCGAAATAGTTGTAGGCGCGGAAGAACAGCGATTGCGCCAGCAGCGATTTTTTCTCGGCGTCCGAAAGTCCGGGCGTGGTCGGAACGTATTTGATTGCGGTGTTCGCCCTCGCGATGGCGTTGTAGCAGGGGTCCCATATCCTGTCTATCAGCTGGGCGATGTTTTTGGAATCGAGGGTGAGCGCCTTGACGTAGCCTATTTCCGAGCCTCCGCCGGCGCCGAGACTTTCAAACAGTCCCGACATGTAACCTCCGTACATCGACACCGTGCCAAGATAAGCGTCGGTGGCGTTGTTAAATTCTGGCGCTCCGCGACGATACAGAGCGTTGACCGTCGAACGGGCATGGTCGGGCGAAGTGAAATACTGATTCGTGGTCATCGAGTTTTTGGGTTTTTCGTCGAGAAAGTCGCTGCATGAGTTGGCGACGAACAGCAAAGTCAGACAAAACAGTGCCTGCATCGTGTATTTTATACGTGTTTTCATTTTGTTGCGATTTTTGATGAAACGATATGCGTGATTGATTAAAACGTAAGGTTCAGTCCGAGCGAGAAAGTTCTCGCCTTGGGATACTGGAAGAAGAACATGTTCTGTCCCCACTGGTTGTCGCCCTGCGAAGTTCCTTCCGGGTCGTAGCCCTGAAAATCCTTCGAGCGGATGACGAATGCGTTGCTCACGTTGAGGTAGGCGCGAAGCGCGCTGATGCGCAGAGCGCGGAGGACTTTTTCGTCGAACGAGTAACCGAGTTGAATCAGGTTGCCGCGGATGTAGGATCCGTCGCAAACCCAGCGCGAATCGACTTCGGTGTTTTGTGAATCCTTTATGTGGCGCAAAGCCTGCACGCGAGTATCGGTGTTGGTCGGACTCCATGCGTCGTTCAGCGTTGAAACGAGAGCGTTGGCTATGCCGAAACGGTCTTCGGTCGAGTGATAGAACTGTTGCAGGACGTTCACGCCGGCAACGAACTGCAAGTCGAGGGTGAAGTCGAAATTCCGGTATCGAATCGTGTTGACGAAACTTCCAGTGAGGTCGGGAATACCCTTGCCGAGAATCTTTTTCTCAGCCGACCGTTTCGCCTCTCCCACTTTTGCGCCCGCGGCTTTCGCTTGTTCCGCTTCGGCTTCGGTCCATATCCCGATGCGTTCGTAGCCCCAGAACGAGGAGAGCGATTCGCCCACGCGCAGTATGGTCTGACTGCCCGACACCCAGTTTGGACCGGGAAGTATATCCTCGTCGTTTTCGCCGAGAGCCACGATTTTGTTTCTGTTGTAGTTCAGATTCAGCGACGACGACCATTCGAAATCCCTGCTTCGCACATTTACCGTGTTCAGCAGGAAGTCTATTCCGCGATTCGCCACCGAGCCGATGTTGTCGATGACCGACGAGTAGCCCGTCGAGCGGGGAACGGGACGATCGAGCAGCAGGTCGGAAGTGAGTTTGTAGTAATACGAAACGTCGAGGTTCAGGCGATTGTCGAACATGACCAGATTCAATCCCGCGTCGAACTGTGCGGTCTTTTCCCATTTCAGATTCGGATTGGCGAGGCGTTCGGTGTTGCTGCTCGGAGCGCGTTCTCCGTTGATAAGCACGGAACCCGACGTCACGGTGGCGAGCGAACGGTAGGTGCCTATTTCGCTGTTGCCCGTCACCCCGTAGCTGGAGTGCAGCTTTAGCTGATTGACTGCGGCGGCATCCTTCATGAAACTTTCGTTGGACAGAATCCAGCCCAGCCCGACGGAAGGAAAGAAAGCGTACTTGTTGTTTATTCCGAATTTCGACGAGCCGTCCATGCGCGCGGTAACGGTGGCGAGATACTTGTTGTCGTACGAATAGGCGCCGCGAAGGAAATAGGAGTTCATCGCCCAGCGTTCGTAGCCGGAGCTTGGCGTTTCGGGAATCGTGCCGGCGCCCATGTTGTCGGTGCCGAAGAAATCGTCGGCGAAACCCTGCGTCTGAACATAATTGTTGCGATAGACGCGCTCCTGCCACGACAGCCCCGCCATCAGATTAATCCGATGTTTGTTCGCCGTCCGGTTCCACGTCAGATAGGTTTCCTCCTGCCAGTAGAACACATCCTGCTCCTCGATGCGCGCACGTCCGTTGGGATACGAGATGTTCGCCAGATCCTTGGGCGAATAGTCGCGGAATTTCTTTCGGTGCGAGTCGATGCCGAGCTGAGTTTTCAGGTCGAGACCGGGAAGCAGATGAAAGGTAAAGGCGGCATTGCCGAAGATTTGAGTTCTGTAACGCATTCGCTGCTGGGTGGTAAGCACGTGTACGGGATTCGCCATGCCCTCCAGCCCCAGATCGTCCGTAATAGTCGTGGAGTTCGACCATCTGCCGTCGGGGAACTTCACGGGCATGAACGGCACCATTTCTATAATGCTGCGTCGAGGCATCTGATGACCGCCGTCCTCCTCGGCTTCGCTGCCCCAAGTGTGATTGACCAGCAGGTTGATCGACGACGAGAACCATTTCATCGGATTGACGTCGTAGGTAATCTTGGCGTTCGCGCGTTTCATCCACGAATCCAGCATCAGTCCCTGCTGATCGGTGTAGTTCAGGAAAGCGCCGACCGAAGAGTTTTCGGTTCCCTGCCGGATACTCAACTGATGATTGTGCGAGAAAGTGGTTCGCGTGGCTTCCCGCTGCCAGTCGGTGTCGTATTTCGCCGTACCGTCGGCGTTGAACAGGGCGGGATCCTTGAAATGGTCGGACAATCGGGTGGAATAGCTTTTGCCGTACCACCGGTTTGCGTTTTCCAGACTGAGCATGACGGCTCTCTGCCATTCTTCGGCGTTCATCAGCTCCATGTACGACGCCATCTGTCCCACGCTCATCGAACCGGCGTAGGACACGCTTGCGCCCTTGCCTTTAGTTCCGCGCTTCGTGGTCACCATGATTACTCCGTTTGCGCCTCTCGCGCCGTAGATTGCCGCCGACGAAGCGTCCTTCAGGACTTCGATGTGGTCGATATCGTTCGGGTTAAGGTATTTGAAATCCTCCATCGCCACCCCGTCAACGATATAGAGCGGATTCGACGAGGAGTTGATCGTGCCTATGCCGCGAATCATGACGCGGACGGCGCCTCCGGGCTGCCCGGAATTGGAGAAAATGTTCACCCCCGACGCCTTTCCCTTCAATCCGTCGAGAGCTCCGAACGATTGCTGCTTCAGCATGTCCTCCGACTTGGTGAGAGAGATGGAACCGGTGACGTCCGACTTGCGCAGAGTGCCGTAGCCCACCACGACCACTTCGTCGAGCGCGCTGATTCTCTCGACGAGAGTGACGTTCACCGCAGTGCGTCCGCCGACCGTCTCTTCGAGATCCACGTAGCCGAGCAGGGTATAAACAAGTACGGGATTGCCGACATCGCCCGGAACGGAGATGGAATAGTACCCGTTTTCGTCGCTGCTCGCGCCAATGGTAGTGCCTTTTACGAGGACGGTAGCGCCCGTGACGGGTACGCCCTCCTCATCAACGATTGTTCCCGAGACGAGCGTCTGTCCCCATGAGGGCGCAATCGAGAACAATACGAACAAGAATGGAAGAATAAGCGTTTTCTTCCTGTAAAACTTCTTTTTCATACTTCATTAATTTTATCGTTTATAAAAGCTGTGTTGCAGAAAGCGGAAAGCGGAAAGCAGAAAGCGGAAGGCAGAAAGCAGAAAGCGGAAAGCAGAAAGCAGAAAGCAGAAAGCAGCGTTAGCTGATTTGCCGGCGTGCGCGCCACATTCGAGGAACACACCCGCCGTTTCGCATCGGCGAATCGAAGCGATTCCGTCAGGACATAAAAAAACATCCGTCGAAACCGACGAATGTTCGGACAATATAAAGCGACTTCCGTAACAAGACAATTTACGCGCGCGCGCGGAAAACCTAATGTGAAAAGCCCTTTGACTACTTACTGTAAAGTGCTGATTATCTCTCTCTCTCTCTCTCTCTCTAGCGAATAGCATACCGTCCCGCTCATACAAGGGGTTCACAGACAATATGTATGGAACGGACGTATTCATAACAATAATTTATTTTTTTTACATTATTTTTCTTTAATCTCGCGTAAGGTTGCCCGAACGCAATCAAGCGACAAATGTATCCAATATTTCCAATATCGCAAGTCTGTATGCCGAAAAAATTTCCATGTTTTCTCAAATCGCTTGAAACACCGCAGTTATCGTGACAAAAAAATATTTGCAAAGGAGAGAAAAACAGGTTTTCGGAACGAGCCGTCAATACGGTTCGGAACGGGTTTCGGATGTGCGGGAGTATGTCCGAAGAGCCGTTTCTCCCAGTGAATAAAGATTATTTATGAATAAATGGTTCTACTGGGAATTGTGTGGAAAAGCCATAAAACCCTTATTTTTCAAAGCTCCCTTAGCAGCCCCCTTACAGCATATATTCACCCTTATTCCCTTATTAAGGGATTGTGCGGTTCTTCACCGCGTTGCGGTGTTTTTGTAACGCAGAGGACGCAAAGGCTTCGCAGGGGGCGCAGAGGCTTCGCAGAGGACGCAGGGGCTTCGCGTCCTTTGCGCAAGGTCGCCGGAGGTTGCGGATCAAGACCGGCAGCCGGAGCTCTTTGCAAAGGACGCGAAGCCCTTGCGCCCTTTGCGAAGCCTTTGCGCCCATTGCGTTACAAAAACACCGCAACGCGGTGAAAAAACACGCAAACTTTTTCCACACAATTCCCAGTAGAACCCAAAAAAAAGGGTTTTCACATGATGTGAAAGGGGGTATTTTTTTAAA
This sequence comes from Prevotellaceae bacterium, assembly GCA_031279735.1. Classification (GTDB taxonomy): domain Bacteria; phylum Bacteroidota; class Bacteroidia; order Bacteroidales; family UBA932; genus JAIRLF01. The sequence continues at coordinate 353 of JAITHX010000073.1, read as the reverse complement.
AGCCTTTTCAAATGATGTGAAATGAAAGGGGTGTTTTTTCAAAAAACCTTTTTATATGAAATGAAAGGGCATTTTTTTCAAAAAAACCTTTTCACATGATGTGAAAGGGGCATTTTTTTCAAAAAAACCTTTTCACATGATGTGAAAGGGGTATTTTTTTCAAAAAAACCTTTTCACATGATGTGAAAGGGGTATATTTTTTTTTGTGCCCTCTTCGCATCAGGTGAAAGGGGATTAGTGGTTAGTGGTTAGTGGTTAGTGGTTAGTGGTTAGTGGTTAGTGGTTAGTGCCTGTCGGCTCAGTGTCTCCGTCTCACTCCACCCGTCCGGAAGGCACTAACCACTAACCACTAA
>JAITHX010000140.1 GCA_031279735.1 Prevotellaceae bacterium | reverse complement strand
GCAAAGGACGCGAAGCCCTTGCGCCCTTTGCGAAGCCCTTGCGCCCCTTGCGTTACAAAAACACCGCAACGCGGTGAAAAAACACGCAAACTTTTTCCACACAATTCCCAGTAGAACCGTCTAAAAAAAACCGAACTGCATCCCTTAATTCTCCCCATTTCCGTCAGGCAATTCATAATTCATAATTCATAATTCATAATTAAAATCGCACTACCGTTATGCCTGCGCCTCCCGCCTCTTCCGATTCGTCGGCGAAGCGCAGCAGGTTGCCTAGTGTTTTGAGGTATAGTCTTATTTCTTCTTTCAGGATGCCGTTGCCCTTTCCGTGGAGGATTCTGACTTCGTTCATTTCGAGCACTATTGCTTCGTCGATGAATGCGACGACTGTTTCCAGCGCGTCCGTTGTTCTTTGTCCGCGCACATCGATCATGGGTTTGAAGTTAAGACGTTTTACCGAGAAATCTGCGGTGTGCGAGGGTGTGTAGGCGTTGTTGCGCGCTATTTGCTTGTATTCGCTTCGGGAGATGCGTTCCACTTTGTCGGGCGTGAGGTTGAATATCATGTGTCCGACGGCTACGGCTATGTTGTTCGCTCCGGCCGAGAGCACTTCGCCTGTGGCGTTCTGTCCTTTGATTCGCACCTTGTCGCCCGGCATCGGGGGGAGCGTTTCGGCGGGAGGAGCGGGGGTAGCGACGGGCGACGCGGTTTCGGGATGTTGTTTTCGGGAGCGGTTCTGTTTGCGTTCGCGACGTTTTCTGACTTTTTCCATTTCGAGTTCTATTTTGTCGGGTTCGTCGCCGGTCTGGTCTATTTCGGCTTTGAGTTTGTCGATATTGCTCCTTGCGAGTTTCGTTTGTTCCTTTTCGGCTTGAGATTCCTTGATGGTGCGGATTGTGTTTTCGATTTCGCGGTTGACGGTTGCGAGAATCCTGCGGGCTTCGTTTTTGGCTTCGGCGACGATTTTCTTGCGAGCTTCGCGGAGTTCGAGCAGTTCTTTTTCGTATGTGTCGGACAGCTGGTCGAGATGTTTGTCGGTTTTTCTGATGCGGTCTTTTTTTTCTTCGATATATCGTTTGTGACCGGCGATTTCCCGAAGACTTTTTTCCATGTCCGCGTGTTTGTCGCCGAGTTTGTTTCGGGCTTCCTTGATTATATGTTCGGGTATTCCGGCGTTTCGCGCTATTTCGAATGCGAAGGAGCTGCCGGGGATTCCCGTTTCGAGTTTGAAGAGCGGACGAATGAGGCGGGTGTCGAACAGCATGGCTCCGTTGATTATGCCTTCGTTGGCGGAGGCAAAGATTTTCAGGTTGGCATAGTGAGTGGTTATCAGTCCGAAGGCTTGTTTTTTCAGCAGGTCGGCGAGTACGGCTTCGGCAATGGCGCCGCCTACTGCCGGTTCTGTGCCCGAACCGAACTCGTCTATCAGCGCGAGAGTGCGTTCGTCGGCGTTCTTCATAAAGAATTTCATGTTGACCAGATGCGAGCTGTATGTGCTGAGGTCGTTTTCTATCGACTGTTCGTCGCCTATGTCGATGAAGATTTTGTCGAATATTCCCATTTCGGATATTTCGGAGGCGGGGACGAGGAAGCCGCACTGCAGCATGTACTGCAACAGTCCGACGGTTTTGATGCACACGGATTTTCCTCCGGCATTGGGTCCCGACACGAGCAGGATTCTTTTGTCGCGCGTGAGGCTGAGGTCGAGCGGCACGACTTCCTTTTTTTCTTTTGCGGCTACTTGCATGAGCAGGGGGTGTCGGGCGCGGAGGAGTCCGATTCGCGGCTCGTCGCACAGCAGGGGCATTCCGGCTTCTATTTCAACGGCGTGCCGGGCTTTCGCCGCGATGAAGTCGATTTCGGCGAGCAGGTCGCCGGCGAGTCGTATTTCGTCGTGACGCGGACGCAGTATGTCGGTGACGGCGACGAGTATTTTGATGATTTCGCGCTGTTCGGCGAATTCGAGTTCACGGATGAGGTTGTTGATTTCCACTATTTCGAGCGGTTCGATGAATACGGTTTTGCCGGTTGCCGATTCGCCGACTACCGCTCCCTTGATTTTGCGTTTGTTCGCCGCCGGCACGGGTATCAGCGTTCGTCCGTCGCGGATTGTAACTGCGGCGTCGGCATCTGCTATGCCTTCGGTCTGAGCGGCTTTGAGCAGGGATTGTATGCGGCGGTTCGCGGCGGCTCGCTTGAGCGTCGTTTCGCGCCGGATTTCGGCAAGCTGCGGCGAGGCGCTGTCCTTCACCGCTCCGAAACGGTCGATGATTCTGTCTATTTCCGCGACGATTTCCGGCATGGGCGCAAGGGGCGACATCAAGGCTTTCAGCGCGGGATAGTTTTCCTTGCGCGCAAGGAAGCCGGCAATGTCGCCCACAGTGACGAGTGCGGTTTTCAGATCAAGCAGTTCGTGCGGGTCGAGATAGTTGCCCGCCGTTCTGATTTTGCCCGCGAATTTGTCGATGTCCACGTATCCTCCGTCGGGAAACGAGCTTTCCATAATATGTATGGTCTTCATTTCGGCTGTGCGCGAGAGCTGTTGCGCTATGTCGGCTTTGTCGCGAAGAAAGGGAGCCGATTCCGCTTTGTGTTTGGCGGCTTGCGTGATGCACCGCGATTTTACTTGCAGTCTGATTTTGTCGAATCCTAATTTTTGTTCCAGAGTGTCGGGGTATGTCATTATACGGTTGTTATACGGTTGAATCATACTATATTTCCGATTTTTCGGATCGCTGCACGTGGTACATTCCTCTGATGGTTTGTACTTTTTCTATCAGTATGTTCAGGTCGTCGAGGTCGTGGACGTAGAGTTCCATATATCCTTCGAATATTCCGTCGTGGCTTTCGATGTTGAGTTTGCGCGTGTTGACATTGAGCTGGGTGGCGACGATGTCGGTGAGTTCCTTGAGGATTCCGATGCGGTCTATGCCTCTCATTTCGAGCACGGCGAGGAAAGAGAGGATTTTGTGAACGTTCCACTGCGCATCCACGATTCTGTCGCCGTGTTTTGCGGCGAGCTGCGTGGCGACTATGCATATCTTTTTGTGTACTACGACCGAAGCATCGTTGTTTTCGTCGAGAAAGGTGATTATTTCGTCGCCCGGAATGGGTTTGCAACATTCGGCTATTTCGTACGACAGTTTGTTGTCTTCGGCGAGGATGTATGTCTGCTGCGGGTTTATCTTGCCCGACGACTGTTCGTTTGTTTTGTCGGATGTCTTTTTCTTTTTTCTGAGACCTATGCCGAGGTATCTGACTATCTTGGTCGGGGTGTTTTCTCTGAGTATCTTATTGAAGTTTTCGAGTTCGAGCAGTCCCGCGCCCACGTTGCTGAAGAGTTCTTCGGTGTTGTGCTGGCCGTATGCGGCGGCGAGTTTGTTGTATGTTCGCGTGCTGGGCTGGATGCCGAGTTCTTCGAGTTTAAGGTCGATGAGGCTTTTGCCTTTTTTGCCGTGGTCTTTGATGTCGGAGCGGAGGGTGGACTTGATGAGGCTTTTGGCTTTAGGGGTGAAGGCGTATTCGAGCCATTCCTTTTTGGGTTTTTGAGTTTTTACGGTGATGATTTCCACTTGGTCGGCGGATTTCAGCACGTAGCTAAGCGGGCGGAAGGCGCTGTTGACTTTTGCGGCGGCGGCATGATGTCCCACTTCCGAGTGCACGGCGTAGGCGAAATCGAGCGCGGTGGAGCCTTTGGGCAGCATGAACTGTTCGCCTTTGGGGGTGAAGACATATATTTCGGAATACAGCAGATTGTTTTTGAATCTGTCAACAAATTCTTCGGCGTTTTCTTCGGCGTTGGCCAAGCTTTCGCGAACCTGCTGCATCCAGTTGTCGAAATCGTCCTTCACGTTTGCGTCCTTCTTGTATTTGCGATGCGCGGCGATGCCTTTTTCGGCTATTTCGTTCATTCGTTCGGTGCGTATCTGAACTTCGACCCATATTCCTCCCGTTCCCATCACGGTGCAGTGCAACGCTTCGTAGCCGTTGGCTTTGGGCGTTCCGACCCAGTCGCGGAGGCGGTCGAGTTTCGGGCGGTATATTTCCGTTATCATGGAGTAGATAAACCAGCATTGGGTGCGTTCGGGGAGTCCTTTCTTTGGAGTGAACACTATGCGAATGGCGAACAGGTCGTAGATTTCCTCGAAGGGTATGTGTTTGTTCTGTATTTTGTTCCAGATGGAATATACGGACTTGAAGCGGCTGTCGACGTGATACTCTATTTCGGCTTCTCTGAGTTTCAGTTCTATGGGTTCGACGAAGGTTTTGATGAACGATTCGTCCTCGAGTTCCTTCTGTTCTATTTTTTTCTTGATGTCCTCGTAAGCTGCCGGTTCGCGGTATTTGAGGCTGAGGTCTTCGAGTTCCGACTTTATTTCGTAGAATCCGAGGCGTTCGGCGAGCGGGGCATAGAGGAAAAAGGTTTCGCTTGCGATTTTGAACTGTTTGCGTTCGGTCATCGAATCGAGGGTTCGCATGTTGTGCAGGCGATCGGCTATTTTAATCAGTATGGTAGTTTCGTCGGTCGAGAGGGTCAGCAGTATTTTCTTGAAGTTTTCCGCCTGTTTCGATCCTGTCCTATCGACCATCACGGAGATTTTGGTGAGATTTTCGACCAAGTCGGCTATTTTGGAATTGAAACTGAAACGGATGTCGCTCACCGTACTGTTAGTGTCCTCCACCACGTCGTGAAGCAGAGCTGCGCAAACCGCGTTTTCGTCGAGTTCCATAATTTTAACCACTATGCTTGCCACGGCGAGAGGGTGAAAGATATAGAGTTCGCCCGATTTGCGCCTGACGCCGTTGTGAGCGTTATTGGCAAACTCGAAGGCTTTTCGTATCAAATTCTTGCCTTCTTCGGAACAATTCATGTCGGCTATCAGCTCGCTGAGTTGTTTTTTTATTCTGCGTTTTTCCTCTTCGGTTCGTATCGGCGATTTCATTTTTTTTTTAATTTTCCTGCAAAATTAAACGTTTTTTAGCGAAGTCAATCAGGAAAATAGGATATTTCCCTTTTTTTAACAAATATATTTCCCAGTAAATCCCGCTCCACACACACTGTCCAATTGTTCCGCTCGTCGTAGGTATATTCGAACAGGGTTTTGCGCAAATCTCCGTCGGCGCTCGTTTCCCGTTCCGAAACCACGTCGCCGTGAATGTTGTACGAATAATTCGTCTCCGAAAGAAGTTTCGTCCCGCTGTACTTGTTCTTCTTCACGGTTTTCCCTTCGAGGTCGAATTTATATCTGTAATTGAAGTCGCTGTTCATTTCAAACTTTTCGCCCGACGAATAAACATACTGCGATTCGGAATAGGCGGCAGGGTAAAACACCGTTTTGCTCTTAAGTCTGTTTTGCGAATCGTACCAGAACACCGCCTTATAAATCAGCGTGCCGGCATCGGAATACTTTTCTTCGCCCGCCGGCTTTCCGTTCCTGATGCGATGTTCGATGTAGGACAGACGGTTGCCCCGCCGGTCGAAAAACTCCTGCATCAGTGCCGTATCCGCAAAGTATCGGAACTTTATCATCGCATATTCAGGATCCTTGATAGACGAGAACGCGGGACTGCGCTTCGAATCGGCGGCGAGAGAATCGGCAATCGGATCGAAGATTTCGTTTTCGGCGGAAAACAGTTTCTTCTCGATTGTCTTGAATCTGCAATCCCCGTCAAATTCATATTTGTACTCGTAAATCTTCCGGTGCAGCAGCACGTTGTCGAACGAATTGTTAGCCAAATGAAAACTCTCGTTCATCGTTTTCACCCTGAAGCGCAAACCCAGCGAATCCGCGTCGCTGACAATAACCCGTTCGCTGCACGACGAAAGCAAAAGCAAAAGCAGGATACAAAGCAAACTTTTTGTCGGCGATTCAATAATTGTCATTGTCATTGTTTCTGTCTATATCCGTACAGTCGAAATCCGAAAGGCTGATGCCCGGAGGAACGCTGAAAGCGTCGGTGGCATTGATGCTTAATCGCTTGTCGGCAATCACTTTTTCCATGAACTTCCCCCATACAGGCAGCGCCATTCTCGCGCCGTCGCCCAGCAGATACGCGCCTCTGTCCTCGTTTCCAACCCATACGCCCACAGTGAGCTTGGGTACGTAACCGATAAACCAGCCGTCGGAATTATCGTTCGTGGTTCCGGTTTTTCCTGCCACTTCCGACTTGGGAAGATACTGTTTCACTCTTGCGCCGGTGCCTCTGAGAATAACTCCCTTCATAAGCTGAATAACCTTGTAGGCCGTCTGTTCGTCGATAGCCTCGTTTGTCTTGTCGGGAACGAACGTTGCCAGCCGGTTGCCGTACTTGTCCTCGATGTGCGACACGAAATGCGGGTAGATGTGCATCCCCCGACTTGGAAACACGTTATAGGCGGGAACCATTTCAAATAGAGACATGTCGGTGGCGCCGAGACAGAGCGCCGGCACCGCATCCATGTAGCTCGTCAGTCCGAAACGGCGACAGAACTCTATCAGCCGCGCCGGCGGAAACCGCTGTATGAGAAACGCCGACACATTGTTGCTGCTCAAACACAGAGCCAGCTTCAGCGTTATCGCCCTGTTGATGTAACCCTCGCGTTCGGAAGTTCTGGGCGTCCACGGTTCGGCTTTGCCCGGTATCTTGACGAACTGCTGCTGATTGAGCACCTTGTCGCAGGGCGACATTCCGTCGCGCAAAGCCAGAGTGTAGAGAAACGGTTTGATGGTCGAGCCTATCTGTCGCCGTCCCTGCCAGGTATTGTCGAACTTGAAAAACTTGAAATCAGGGCCGCCTACGTATGCCCGAATCTTTCCCGTGACGGGTTCCATCGCCATGAACGCCGCCCGAAGAATCGACTTGTAGTAGAGAATCGAATCGCGAGGCGTCATAACAGTGTCTATTTCATGACTCTTGGTTCGCCACGAAAAGACGGTCATCCTCACCGTATCGCCGAAAGTCTTAAATATTGCGGCTTCCGAATATCCGGCTTTCTTCATTTCTTTGTATCTGTCGCTGTTGCGCATCGAACGCCTTATGCTTTCGTTCACCGTCGCTTCCGACACGTCGTTGCCGAACGGGAAGCGTTTGCGGGTCTTGCGCCTTTCGTTGAAATTAGGCTGCAACTCCTTAGCCAGATGTTCCTCCACCGCATTCTCCGCATACTGCTGCATTCGCCAGTTGATGGTTGTGTAAATCTTCAGCCCGTCGCGGTCGATGTTATAAGGTTTTCCGTTCACCGTGTTCTTGTTGCACCATCCGAACAGCGGGTTGCGCTCCCACTGAATCGAATCCGCCGCATAATCCTCATAAGTCCTGAAACGATAGTTTTTCAAGTCCGGCTTGGTCATCTTCATCGTGCGTCGCAGCATTTCGCGGAAATAAGTTCCGTAACCCGTATTGTGGTCCGAACGTTTAAAATTCAGATGTATAGGTATCGCCGTTATCGAATCGCGCTGTTCGGGCGTCAGATAGCCGTACTTTGCCATCTGTCTTATCACCAAATCCCGTCGCTGTTTGGAGCGCTCTCTGTTTCTGACCGGATTGTAGCGCGAAGGCGCGTTGAGCAGCCCCACGAGCAGCGCCGCTTCCTCAACAGTCAAATCCTTTGGAAACTTGCTGAAATAGGTCTGCGAGGCGGTGCGGATGCCGAAAGAGTTGTAGCCGAAATCCACAGTGTTGAAATACATGGTGACTATTTCCGACTTCGTGTAGTTTCTTTCGAGTTTCACCGCCGTAACCCATTCCTGCAGTTTCTGTATCATTCGCCTCACCGTATTGTCGCTGCGTTCCGAAAAGAGATTCAGCGCCAGCTGCTGTGTGATTGTGCTGCCGCCGCCGGACTTCGTGTTGCCGCCCAATACCGTTTTGAACAGCACTCGTCCCAGACTTCGAAAGTCTATGCCCGAATGATTGGTAAACCGAGCGTCCTCCGTAGCGATAAGCGCCTTGATAAGATTCGGCGACAATTCCTTATAATCTATACTCAAACGATTCTTCACCGCGTATCTGCCCATAAGCGCATATTTTACCGGACCGCTCACCGAACCGTCCTCCGCGTAAATCTCCGTTGCAAGTTCGCTTTGAGGATTCTCCAAATCCTCGAACGTTGGCATAGCACCGAACACGCTCCAGTTCGCAAGAACAATCATAATCGAAACAAAGACGAAAGGCAACAATGTCACACACCAAATCAAACGAATCACAATCTTTCTTATATTCATATCCACATTAAATTTCCAATCCGCAAAATTAAAACAAAAACTTTTACTTTTCAAAAAAATGGATTGTATCTTTGTACCCTGAAACGAAAACGCGACGGAATTTATTAACTATCAATAATACAATGTGAAAATGAAAATGAAAATGAAAAGAATCTCGATTGCCGCCCTTATCCTGTTTGCCGCGACTGCGCTTGCCGCTCAAGACAGCCAACTGAAGGACGACTTCAACACCTTCATCCGTTATGTCGAGGAGACGCATCCCGATCCCTATTCCGCTTTCGGAGGACGAATGGAGTTTAAACGCCGCGCCCAAAATCTGCGCAACGGCATTTCCGCTCAGACCACTCGCCGGCAGTTCGCCGAAATGCTCTCTAATTTCGTCGCCGCGCTGGGCGACGGACATACAACTATCCATTCAAACGAGGAGGAATCAACAGGGCAGAACAAATCATTGCCGCTCAAACTTAAAATAGCCGTCGATGGAATATTCGTCGCCGCCGCCGCGCGGGAATACGAAAAATATACGGGATGCGAACTGCTGTCGATAAACGACACTAGCATAGACTCCCTGTTGGTCGAGGCGAAAAGAATACGCGCCGCCGAAAACAGATACGGAGAATATTATGAACTATGCCGCCTGCTTCGGAGCGAAAAAGATGCCGCATTGCTGTTTAACGCTCATTCCTCCCGATTGAAACTGACCCTGCGGCAGCCGAACGGAACCGCGATAACCGCCGAAGTGAGCTACGTCGATGCTCCGGAATACGTTCAGGCGCGTTCCGCGTTGAAACTGAACGAGGAGAACAATCTTATGCATGCACGGATGCTGGAAACAGCCGACAAGCGACGGGCGGGCTATTTCGCATGGAACGCAACGGCATCGCGGGAAATGGTGGAGGAAGTGGCGAAAAATTCGCGGAATTATCTGGACGTGAATCTGAACTCGGTGTACGAACATGCGCTTCGCGTCCCGCGTCCAAAGGACGACGACGAAGCCATAAGAAACATTCCCGCTCTGTATTCCACCTTCTGCGGACTGTTGAACGCCATGAAAGAACAGCAGTCCGAACATCTGATTATCGACCTGCGCGAAAACGGAGGCGGAATGACCCCGCTCTGCCTGCCGCTGCTCTATATGCTGTACGGCGACAAATATCTCGACTACGAATCTCCGGCAGAGTATAACCGTCTGCTGTCGCCTCTGCTGCTGAATAAATGGGGAGTGGAATCCATCGAACAGTACAACGCATCCAACAACACCGACTATCGTTTGGGCGACTTCATGTTCAGACCTTTTTTCGGTCGCGCCGACAGCGGGCAAAGCATCAAGGAGAAACGAAAAGACTTGTCCCGCATAGCCTATTACAATGGTATCGGGCGAGAATACACCGAAAATCTGAACGGCGTCGCCGTCCACGAACCCGAAATAATCGTACTGTGTTCGCCGCAAACCTTCAGCGCCGCATATCATTTTTAATTGTTAATTTTTAATTGTTAATTGTTAATGCCTGTCGGACGCGGGGAGAAATGAACCGTTCGTAATTAATTGTTAATTGTTAATTGTTAATTGTTAATGCCTATCGGACGGGTGGAGTGAAACGGAGATACTGAGCCGCAGGCATTAACAATTAACAATTAACAATTAACAATTAATTAAAGTGTCGCCCCTAGCGGGGCTTTCAGGAGACATCCCTAAGCGGATTATTTTCGCGACAGTATCACTTTGCGATATGCTTTTCATAAAATGGTATGTATTAGACGTAAGATGTTATCCACAACCGGAGTTCTGAATTCGCAATTAATAATAGACAATTTTATGATTAATAACGAAATAATTAAAATTGCGGATAAGATTTCTCCCATTTTTACCTATAACTTTACGGACGCCTGAGCAGGCGTTCGTAAAGTTACACGTAAAAATGGAAAAAATTTTCGTCAAGTCGGCAAAATATCAGGCGGAATTCGGTCGGCTTCCGCGCAAGGGAAAATTCTGCATTAAGAATAAAACTCCGCATACTTAAGCGAATATAAGGCGGTTAGAGGACAATG
>JAITHX010000097.1 GCA_031279735.1 Prevotellaceae bacterium | reverse complement strand
GCGAAGCCTCTGCGCCCTTAGCGTTTATAAAAAACACCGCAACGCGGTGAAAAACGGGAGGAGGATTTTAAAGATTGATACGGGATTTTGGACATCCCGCCCCATACCCTAAAATTTATTACTTTTGCAAGCATATTAAACGTATAAAACATGGATGATTTATTATTGCAACAGTTTACGGGCGATGATTTTGAAGAGTACGGCAAAGAAAACGGATTTGTTTTTTGGATGGCATCGGATTTGATGCGATTGCTGGATTATAAAAGCATGACTACCTTCGGAAAGGCGATAAACAAGGCTATGACTACATGCAACACTCTCAATATTCCCATTATGGAAAATTTTGAGCAGACATGCGTCGTCATCGACGGACGGCAGATGCCGGATTATAAACTTTCGCGACTCGCATGTTATCTCACAGTGATGAACGCGGACAATAAAATCCACAAAGTGGCGCAGGCTCAGGCGTATTTCGCCACTCTTGCCGGCGCAGTCGACCAGTACTGGATGGAGGCGAACAAGGTGGAACGGTTGATAGTGAGGGAAGAAATATCCGACCGCGAAAGCAGTCTTTCCGGTGTGGCGAAACGGGCGGGCGTAGAAAATTACGCTTTTTTTCAATCGGCGGGATACCGAGGATTGTACAATATGACCATAGCTAAATTGCGCAAAATAAGAAATATTCCCGACGGCAAGTCTCCGCTTGATTTTATGGGTAGAGACGAACTTGCCGCCAATCTGTTCAGGATAACCCAAACCGAACTGAAAATAAAAAACGAAGGCATAACCGGACAGGCAAGACTCGAAGTGACCGCCGAAAACGTCGGCAGACAGGTCAGGAAAACAATGCTGGAGATAAGTAATGTAACACCGGAAGATTTGCCCGTTGAAAGAGATTTGCGGGATGTGAAAGCGGTTGTATAACTATACCCCATTACGGGTAAAACACAACCGGGGTGGAGAATTTATCGCGCAGGCAGGCAATATCGACGCCCGATGCACCGCGCATCAGACAGAACGGGAACTGAGGAATAAATTTCTCTTTGTAATTTTGCAGTCAATTTACAAAAAGAAATGAGTTATGCTTATAAAATTCAGTATTCAGAATTTTGGTTCTATCAAAGACAAACAGACACTTTCATTTGAAGCCGACGAATCCAGTCACCTTGAAAATTACTATGTGATTGAAACCAACGGTTTGCGCTTACTTAAACTGGGACTGATCTACGGGGCGAACGCTTCGGGGAAAACGACGATTCTCAAAGCGCTTCAATTTTTCATCGACATCGTTTTAAAACCGTGTGAACGAAAAAATCAATCATTGGATTTTGAACCCTTTCTGTTCGATACGGACACTCCGAAACAAAACACTGTTCTTGAAGTGGAATTTTTGCAAAACGATGTGCATTATTCCTATGAAGTGGAATTTTGCAAAAACGCAATCGTCGGGGAAGTTCTTTTCGCCAAAGAAACTGCCGGTAAAAACAGAAATAAATCAAAGGTCTTTGAAAGAACAACCGATACGGAAAAACAGCTCGCCAATATTGTTTTCGGTTCCAGAATCAGGATTAATCAAACTCTCAGAGAAACTTTAATCGCAAATACCTTGTGGAACAATACGGTTTTGGGCGGATTCCTGAAAACAAACATGGAACTGAAAGAATTAACCGACGTGACGAACTGGTTCAAAAACTATCTTAACCCGGTGATTTATACCAAAACGGAACTGGTCGGCATTATAACCCGACTCATGGATAATTGCAGTATAGATAAAAAGACGGTTCTGAACATACTTGGAAAAGCGGATTTTAATCTTTCGGATATTTCAATAAACAGTACAATGCGGGAATTGAAGGAAAAGGGGAAAAGAACGGTAGCCTCAGTGGAGTTTGAACACTCCGTCGGTGAAAACTCCTACTATTTGCCGTTAGAGGAGGAATCGCAAGGCACACAACGATATTTTAGCTTTGCGGGACTTTTATGTCTGCTGATTTCACACTCCACGTTATTCTCCGTCGATGAACTCGAATCTTCCCTGCACCCGGATTTGTTTCGGCATTTTTTACTGTCGTTTCCGGTAAATTCCAGACGCTCCCAGCTGCTCGCCACAACCCACAATCGCGAAATTCTGAGCGATAAGGATATTTTCCGCAACGATGCAATATGGATTGCCGACAAAAACAATGCGGACTGTGCAACAGAACTTTACTCGCTTGCCGATTTCGACGCATCGGTAATCCGCAACACAAGCAACATATACAATGCTTACAGAGTCGGGAAACTGGGCGGAGTGCCGAATTTGGGCAGTTATTACATAAATAGGGAATCAGGATTGTAATCGGGAAAATGTGAAAAGCAATCCTGCGATACATCAGGCAATTTGAAAATCGTTATCTTTACGGCGAATTTTAAAAAAAACGAATATAATGGCTGTGTGTTTGAAATCTGAAAACAATTTGAACAATAGAGGTAAAATTCAATTGATTTTGTGTGTTCTGCTTAGCGTTTTCGCGGCGGCGGCAAATGCGCAAACGTCGCTTTCGGCGGTGAACCCGCGATGCGAATATCTTCACGATCCTATGGGCATCGACGTGCCTCGACCGCGTTTCAGCTGGGAACTCGCGTCGAGCGGCAGGAACAAGAAACAGTCCGCCCGTCAGATTCTTGTGGCTACCGATCCCGCACTGCTCGCTCCGGGCAGGGCGGATGCGTGGGAAAGCGGCCGAATCAACTGCGACAGAACCAGTCAGCTTGTCTATCAGGGCAAGCCGCTGAAGCCTCACACTTATTACTATTGGAAGGCGGCGGTGTGGGACGAACGCGGCGCGCAGTCGTGGAGTCCGGTGGCGAAGTTCTCTACCGGAGCGTTCTCCGCAAACGACTGGACGGCAAAGTGGATAGGCGACGACGAAGCCGCCGTGACCCCCGCCGCAAAATACTATGCGCACGCGGGATATTATTGCGACGCCGCGCCGCAGCCTTTTGTCGATAAATGGATTGCGGTCGATCTCGGCGGCAATCGCGCTGTCGATGAAATCAGACTGCATCCGGCAACAGACCGGAAAAAGCATTTCCCCCTGCATTTCAAGGCGGAACTCGCCTCGTCGCCCGACTTTGCCGATGCCGCGACGCTTGCGGGCGAACTGTGGGACACGGTGCACGCCGCAAGTCTTCCCTATGCGCGCAAGCTCGCCGCGCCGCAGACAGGCAGATATTTCCGCCTTCGAGTCAGCAGGCTGGCGGCGGCAGGCAGAAAAGGCTACGAATACGGACTGTCGGAAATAGAGCTTCTCGACAATGGACGAAACGTTGCGCTGAACCGTCCCGTCCGAGTGTCGGACACCAAGATAGAATACGACTGGGGCGACAGCGAAACAGGCTGTCCGCCCGAAACGCTGACCGACGGAGCAACCGGCAGGCAAATTCCGGGCTATTACAGCGAAATACCCCCGTCGCCCCTGTTGCGCAAGGAAATAAACATAAAGGGAAAGATACGCCACGCTCTCTATCACGTGTCGGCTCTCGGACTCTACGAGGCGCGCATCAACGGCATGAAAGCGGGCAAACAGGTTCTGGCGCCGGAATGGACGGATTATGATCATCACATCCAGTATCAGACCTTCGAAGTGAGCGACATGCTGCAAGTCGGCGCCAACGCGCTAGGCGCAATGCTTGCCGACGGATGGTATGCCGGAGCGCGCTGGTCGCACCCCGGAAGAGGCGGATACGGCGGCTATGCCCGCAAGTTCTTCGCGCAGCTGGAGGTTCGCTACGAGGACGGGACGGCTGAAACCTTCGTCACCGACGGTTCGTGGAAGTATCTGGCGCAGGGACCGGTCACGCGGGCAACGTTTTTCGGGGGCGAGGAGTACGACGCGAGCAACGAACATGCCGGATGGGACAAACCCGGATACGACGATTCGCGGTGGACGGCGCCCGCCGTGTCGGAAGCTCCCGCCGCCTCGTTCCGCGCACAGATGAACGAACCTATAGCAGTGATAGAGGAAATCAAACCGATAGCAGTGCGCAAGGTCGGCGACAGCAAGTATATTTTCGACATGGGACAGAACATCGTGGGCTGGTGTCGCCTCGCGCTGCCCTACAATCCGGGACGCGAGCTGAAGCTGCGCTACGCCGAAGTGCTGAACGGCGACGGAACGCTGTACACGGAGAATCTGCGCGGCGCGCGTCAAATCGACCTTTATCGCCCCGCCGCCGAAGCGCGGACGGACTACGAGCCGCGATTCACCTACCACGGGTTCCGATACGTTGAAATAGAAGGACTGACGCGAACGCCCGAACTGAACTGCGTCACCGGAAAGTTCGTCGCCTCGTCGTCGCCCCGAACGGGAACGCTCGTCACCTCGAACGCCGACATCAACCGGCTGTGGGAAAATATCCGCAGGACTCAGTGGGGCAACATGATCTCCGTGCCTACCGACTGTCCGCAGCGCGACGAACGCGAAGGCTGGACCGGCGACGCGCAGATTTTCGCGCAGACGGCGATCTATAACCTCGACATGGCGGGATTCTATACCAAGTGGATGCGCGACATTCGCGACGACCAGCTGCCCGACGGTCGCCTGCCCGACATCTCGCCGAACGACGGACTGTGGGAAGGGTTCTACAACGCTCCGGGCTGGGCCGACGCGGGGGTTATCATCCCGTGGCGGGTGTATCAGAACTACGGCGACACGGTTATACTCGCCCGACAGTACGACTGCATGAAACGTTTCATCGACTTCATCCACCGTCGCAATCCCGACCTGCTGTGGCGTTTCAGCCGCGGACACATGTACGGCGACTGGCTGAACGGCGACGAAATCATCGCCGACGATTATCCCAAAAAGGGCGGCAGGGTGGACAACGACATCTTCGCCACTGCCTATTTCGCCTATTCGACCGGCATACTCGCGAAAACAGCACTGCGTCTGGGCAAAACAGCCGACGGAGAATACTATTCCGCTCTCGCCGACGGCATCCGCCGCGCGTTCGTTGCCAAATATGTTTCGGACAACGGAACGGTAGCCGGCAACACTCAGGCAGGATACGCCATCGCTCTCGAACTCGGACTGCTGCCCGAATCGCTGCGCGCCAAAGCCGCCGCCCGTATGCTGGATGCGGTGAAGGCTTACGACGGACGCATGTCCACCGGTATCCACACCACCGTCCGCCTGATGAACCAGCTGAGCGAATACGGCTATTCCGACGCGGCATACAGCCTGCTGACAAGCCGCCGCTTCCCTTCGTGGTTCTATTCCATCGACCAGGGCGCCACCACTATATGGGAACGATGGGACGGATATGTCGCCGGTCGCGGATTCCAGAACCCCGGCATGAACTCGTTCAACCACGTAGCCATAGGCGCTGTGGGCGAATGGATGTACCGTCACCTGCTCGGCATCCGATACGACGAATCGAAACCGGGCTACCGTCACTTCTACATTCAGCCTCAACCCGGACAAATTCTCGAACATGCGCGCGGAAGCTATCGTTCCATCGCCGGCGAAATCACTGTGGCGTGGACGTATAAAAACAAAACGTTCAAACTCGATGTCACCGTTCCCGCAAATACGGAGGCGACTATCGTTCTGCCCGACGGACAAACGCACAAAGTAGGGTCGGGGAGGCACAATTTTAGAAATTAGAAATTATGAATTATGAATTATGAATTGCCGTTCGGACGCGGGGAGGGATTGGGAGTGATAGCGTCCGTCAGGCAATTCTTAATTCTTAATTTTTAATTCTTAATTCCCGAATGGCAATTCTTAATTCTTAATTTTTAACTCAAGTTTCCCACCATCCATATATTGAACAATACCAAGGGGGTGCATTTTGGAATCTACTGATAATAAACGTCATGCAAATTACGTTAACGCTTTTTAACTGTCGGCATTTAGCT
>JAITHX010000095.1 GCA_031279735.1 Prevotellaceae bacterium | reverse complement strand
GGTTCCACGTTTTCCGTTTCCACGTGCACCATTCCCGCCTGCCGGAGACTTTCGAGAAACTCGTTCAAATCGTCGCGGTGGAGCAGGAACGAGTATTTAATCATCGGTACTATCATTGTCCATCCTCCTCGTTCTGACGTTTCTTGACTATCTTCTGAGCCGATTTCGAGAGATTCTCCTCGTCCTCCAGAAAACGCTTGATTTTCCGTATGGCTTCCGAGTATCCCGGAATCTGCACCTTTTCGTAGAGATTCACTTTCTGTGTGGTTTTCTTCCGCGCCTTGTCGAGCACGCCGGTTTTGTTGAGATAGAACTCGTATTCTATGCCTGTGTTCGCCAAAAGTTTGAGAATGTTCACTCCCTCGTCGTACCATGCGGGCGAGGCGAACAGGCTGTAGGGACGAACGTCGAAAACAACTTCCTTGAGCGCGGGAATGTTGACCCCGGCTATCTTCACGTTGCCCACCAGCACGTCGCTCACGGACACCAGATCCGACTCGAACTCGTTCCAGAGCTGCGACATGAAGGCGTGCGCCGCGAGGAGCTTTTCCAGTTCGGCGGCGAGTTTGTCGGCGCGTTCCTTCGCCTTCTGCACTTCGAGCCGAAGCGCCGACTCCTTGTTCTTTATGGTGGGCAAAGCCCTGACGCGCATCTTCAACTGCTTGTTGAGATCGTTGAGCGAAGTTTTGTTGAATTGAAATTTTATAGCCATTACTTCCAGTATTTCGCCGTCAGTTCGTCCTTGATGCGCACCTCTTCGCGTCGGAAATACTTTGCAAACAGCCCCCAAGCCCTGTCGAGCATTTCGACCGAGTCGATGTTGAGATCAACTGCGAGGAGATGTTCCGAATACTCTTTGGCGAAACCCATGCAACGCTTGTCGTAGTCCGAGAGTTCGAATCCGTTTTCGAGTTTAGTCTTGGCGTTGGCGGCATCGGCGTAGAGGCGCACGGCAGAGTTCATCACCTGCGGATGATCTTCGCGCGTTTGCTTCCCGATGACAAGCTGCTTGAGACGGGAAAGACTGCGGAACGGATCGACCACCACCTTGCCCGTGTCGCTGTCGCGGCGCAGGAAAAGCTGACCTTCGGTGATGTAGCCCGTATTGTCCGGCACGGCGTGAGTAATGTCGCCGTCGTTCAGCGTCGTCACGGCGATGATTGTAATGGAGCCGCCTTCGGGCAACTGCACTGCCTTTTCGTAAATTTTCGCAAGGTCGGAATAGAGCGAGCCCGGCATACTGTCCTTCGAGGGAATCTGATCCATGCGATTGGACACGATGCTGAGCGCGTCGGCATACTGCGTCATGTCGGTGAGCAGCACCAGCACGTTTTCGTTCTTATCGACCGCGAAATATTCGGCGGCGGTGAGCGCCATGTCGGGAATGAGCAGCCGTTCGATGGGCGGCTGTTCGGTGGTGTTCGCGAAACAGATTATGCGGTTGAGCGCGCCGGCATTCTCGAACACTTTTTTGAAATATAGGAAATCGTCGTTGCTCAAGCCCATTCCGCCGAGAATGATCTTGTCCACCTTGGCTCTGAGAGCCACCATTGCCATGACCTGGTTGTAGGGCTGATCGGGGTCGGCGAAGAAGGGGATTTTCTGACCCGACACCAGAGCGTTGTTCAGGTCGATGCCCGCGACGCCCGTATGAATGTACTCCGACGGCTGTTTCCGTCGATAGGGATTGACCGACGGACCTCCGATATAGCGTTTTTCGCCCCGAATTTCAGCGTCTTCGCCCATGGGTTTGCCGTAGGCGTCGAAAAAGCGTCCGGCGAGATCGTCGCCCACGTTCAGGGCTGGAGGTTCTCCGAGGAAAATCACTTCGGTATCGGTCGAGATACCTTCGGTGCCGGCGAAGACCTGAAGAGTAACGGTGTCGCCAATAATCCGCACCACTTGAGCCAGCCTTCCGCCGACCATTGCAAGCTCCTCGTTGCCCGCGCCCTCGGCTCTAACGGCAACCGTAGCTTTGGTAATCGCCTGCAATTTAGTGTAAACTTTCTGAAACGCTTTTTTTTCCATCATTCACGTATAGATTTTAACAAACATTATTTTTTCCTGTTTCGTTAAACCCGCCCTGTCGGACTGCGGTTTATGCAGTTTTGTGCCCCCGTAATTTTCCCAGCGGGCGTAAAGTCCGATTCACCGGCGCGTTTAACGCCGCAAATATAATGAGATTTTTCTTAACCCCAACCCGTGTTTAAATTTTTTTATGAGTGTGAGACCGATCTTCTAAATTCGCTGCAGACTATAGCGGCGGCAACGGCAACATTGAGCGATTCGGCGACGCGGGAACCAAAGGGAGGAATAAACAGACGTCGAGATACAAATTCGGCTATTTCGGGAGAAATTCCGTTTCCTTCGTTTCCTATCGCCACGACGCCTCCCGACGAAAGTTTAGCGTCGTAGATGTTTTCGCCCTCCAGAAAAGTGCCGTAAACGGGGATGTCGCTGTCGAGCGTAGCGAAAAAGGCGCGCAAGTCGGTATATGTCACTTCCGCTCTTGCCATGGAACCCATTGAGGCTTGCACGGTTTTGGGTCCGTAGGCGTCTGCCGTGCGGGGAGAACAGACAATTCGCTTTATTCCGAACCATTCGGCAAGCCGTATTATCGTTCCGAGATTGCCGGGGTCCTGAACATCGTCCAAGACCAGAACAAGCTCGTCGCGAGACACCGCGCACTGTTCGCGGACGGGAATTTCGACCACTGCCAGAACCGGCGACGCGGTTTTCAGATTGCTGATTTGCCGCATTTCGGCTGCCGAGATTATTTCGCTGCCGGAGAAGCGGACGGAACACTCGCCGGTGCAATAGACGGCTTTGACTTTGAAATCGGATGCGATAAACTCGGCAACCGATTTTTCGCCCTCGACGAGGAAGCATTTCTCTCTGTCGCGATATTTTTTGACGGACAGCGAAGCAATGTATTTCTTCGCTGTCCGGCTCAGTCCGCCGCTCATCGGGAGGGGTCGGGAATATTCCAGTCTATTTCAGTCAGTCCTCGACTTTTGAGGATTTTGTTGGTCTGCGAAAAATGTTTGCAGCCGAAGAATCCCTGCGCGGAGAAAGGCGAGGGATGCATTGCTTCGAGTACGAAATGCCGGCTTGTGTCGATGATTTCTATTTTCCGGCGGGCGGAGCTTCCCCACAGGAGAAACACCACGTCGGTTTTGAGTTCGGATATTTTGCCGATGACTGCGTCGGTGAAGTGCGCCCATCCGCATTTGGCGTGCGATGTCGGCTCGCTCGCTCTGACTGTCAGTATGGAGTTGAGCAGGAGGACGCCCTGCTCCGCCCAGTATTCGAGATTTCCGTGCGACGGCGGAACGAATCCCGTGTCGTTCTGCAATTCCTTGAAGATGTTCTCCAGCGACGGCGGCTTTCTGATGCCTTCCGGCACCGAGAAGGAAAGTCCGTGAGCCTGTCCGGCGCCGTGATACGGGTCTTGTCCGAGAATAACGACTTTCACTCTGTTGAATGGAGTTTTGTTGAAGGCGTTGAAGATAAGTCCTCCGGGCGGGTATATCTGTCTTCCTTCGGCACGTTCTTTTTTCAGGTAGTCAACGAGTTCAATGAAATATTCCTTCTCAAATTCATCTTTCAAAATATCTTTCCAGCTTTCCTCGATTTTCACGTTCATTTTTCAATAGCGTTAAATATCAGATATAGGGCAGAGTTAGAAAAAGTAAACGAGCGAAACGTTCAGAGTGTTGTTCGCGAGGTTGATGCTTCCGCCGGTCTCGCTTTTTACGGCGAAATTGTATCGGGCTTCCACCTGGATTTTGATGATTTCGACGCCGGCTCCCAATCCGATGCCCCAATTGAATGGGTCGAGTTTCAGATCGTTGTTTTCGGTTCGTTTCAGGGTGTAGCCGAAGTAGGGTCCTGCCAGCAGTATGGGTTTCACAATCGGCAGTCCCAATTGCCAGAAGAGATTCACCGGCACATTGAGCCAGCTTCTGTTTTCGCCTCCGCGACTGCTGTAGGCATACAGCACTTCGGGCTGTACGCCAAGTCCCAGAATGGGGATGCGGATTTTAGGCACGATGCCTGCCTGCCAGCCTTCGACGGCTTTCAAATCGCGGCTGACAGTAGCCGATGCCTTAGCTCCGATGCGAATTTGAGCGCCGGCATAACTTGCCGACACGAGAAGCGCGGCAATCAATAAAATCATTTTTTTCATGTTATTCATACATTTTTTTATCAGAATATTACCAAAACAGTTAATTCCTTACTGCCGCCATCACTCCCTCCATCTGAGCGAGGGCAAACATTCTTCCGAGAAAGGAATATCCGGGGTTGTAGGTTTTTTCCTTGTCGTCGAGCATCAGTCGTCCGTGATCGACGCGCATGGGGACGTTCGGATTTTTCTTTTCAAACGTGCGTACTACGTCTATTAGATGTCCGCGTCCTTCGAGGTGGGAGGCTTCGATGAAGTCGCCGTTGTCGAGCACATTTGTGCTGCGGAGATGTACGAAGCGGGTGCGCGGGGCAAACTCTTCCGCCATTTGCGGAACGTCGTTGTGAAGTCCGGCGCTGAGCGAACCGGCACAGAACGTCAGTCCGTTGTGCGGGTTATCTACCGCTTGAAGCAGCCACCGTATGTCGTCGCTGCCGGTGACGATGCGCGGCAAACCGAACAGTTGTCGCGGGGGATCGTCGGGGTGGACGCACATGTTGATGCCGTATTTCTCGCAAACCGGCATGATGCATTCCAGAAAGCGCTTCATGTTCAGACGCAGCTTGTCCCGGTCTATACCTTTGTACAAGTCGAGCAGACGTCTGAAAAGTTCCACCGGGTTCTGGTCGCCCTCCCGTATGTTTCCGTTCACGAATCCCTGCGTCTTGACTATAATAGCGTCTATCAGCGCGTCTTTCTCGGATTCGGAGATTACTTTGTCCAATTCGCGGACGCGACGTATTTCATCTTCGGAGTAATCCTTTTCGGCATCATCCCGCTTCAGGATGCAGCAGTCGAAATAGGCGAAACGGATTTTGTCGAAATAGAGCGAAGAAGACCCGTCGTCCCACGGATGATCAAGGTCTGTCCGCACCCAGTCGATAACGGGCATGAAATTGTAACAGACAGTCGTCACTCCCGCCTTGCCGAGATTCTCCAGACTGATTTCATAGTTTGCCAGCAGTTGTTCGCAGTCGTCGCCGGCGTATTTGATAGCCTCGCTCACCGGAAGACTCTCGACCACCGACCATCGCAACCCCGCATCCTCGATATGCTTCTTCAGGTCGAGAATTGCATCCAGCGTCCATATTTCACCGTTGGGAACGTCGTGCAGTGCCGTAACTATTCCTTCTACTCCGATTTGCCGTAACATCGGCAGCGTAATCTTGTCCTTTTTGCCGAACCAGCGCCATGTTTTTTCCATATATTATCACATAATTTTATTTTAATCTATCGAGAAACTCGTTGAACGAGATGCGTTCTCCGGTTTTGCGTTCGATTTCGCTGGCGTGAACAGTTCGGGCTATTCGTCGCATCAGGGGGATTCCGACTTGAGAATAGAGAGGCTGGTCGTCGCCGAAAATATCGTCGCGGTTGCATTTCACCATGACGGTGAGAAAGAAGTCTATGCCGTTTTTCGTGTCTATGACGTATGAATTTTCGAGGATGAATCCGAGACCCTTGCCCGAATTGCTGAATACTTTCAGCGCAGGGTCGCCCATACGGTTGCCGAACAGATATTTGCAATAGTCGTCGGGGTATTCGGCGCGGGAGGCGTATTCGCTAAATTCGCTGTCGGCGGGCGGCAGCGACATGTACTTGTAGAGCAGCGAATAGTCCTCGTCCTTGAGATTCATGCGCACACGCTGATTTTCGGGAAAGATCGCGTTTTTGAGAAATTCGTGCATATCGACGAGTGTAAACTTGTTGTAATGCTTGAAATTCATCGGTACGTTCACCGTCGTTCCGTTTTTGACCAGCCCTTTTCCAACGGGAATGTCCTTTCGATACGAATAGAAATCTTCGGGATTGGATTCTTCTTTTTTTACGTAAACGCTGTAGAACGGGATGGTTGTGGAATGGCGTTTCAGATAGATGATATCGACGAAATAGCTTTGCACGTCGGTTTTGAAAAAGGTGACGATGTTCGTGCGCCGCGATTCCAGCGGGTCAAGACGGTCGAGACGGTCGAATTTGTGGAGGAACCACGAATCGCGATAGCCGAGACTATGCATGCGGTCGTTGAAATAGCGCTGATTGAGGAAGTCGTAACAATAGTTGTAGGAACTTTTGTCGCCGACGAGCATCATCCTCTTCACGAAGTTCGAGAAATTGACGTTGTTTTCATTGAGCGAACGGTCGGCGTAAACGATGATCCTCCGCGTCAGAGCGTCGTCAATTCTCACATTCGTATGTTTGCTGATGTCAAATTCGAGGGCGATATCGTTTATTTTCTCAAGAGTGAGAGCCGCCGCAGGCAACATGACTGTCTCAGCCGGATAAAAATAGTTTTTATCCGCGTTATAATAAAAGTCCTTGAACTTTATTTTTCCTGATTTTCTTTCTATGCTCGTGTAAATCACTTGTACGTCGTAGTCTTTCGACGAAAGGATTTCCGCTATGTCCTTCTCCTTTTTCAGCAGCTTATGAATTAGTCTCGTATTTTGAGCTCTGCCCACTGACAATATAGAACAGACGAACAAGATTGAAAATAACAGTTTCGATAATCCACACATAAATTAAAAGTTCTTATTGCCCGCAAAGGTAGTAAAAATATTTATAGGGCATGGGGTATGGGGCATGGGGCACGGGGTATGGGGTCAGAGTTCCTGACCCGAGAGGAAAACAAATGTCACACTTTTCAGAAAAATCAAATCCGACGCATCCATAGTCTCCGCGAGTTCCGCGTCCGATTCGAGCGCCCGTCCCGACGGAGCCTGAACCCCGCCCTGCGCCTTCAGATTTTCCGGCTTCCGGCGTTATTTTCGAGACTCGCATGTTTTTCGACATAATTCGCACGTTTCGACCGTCTTTTTACGTTTTTGAAGCCTCCACACATTCAGCGCGATACGGTCTGTGCTCGCGGCACCTCCGACCATAACGCCCTGAAATAAGCCTCGCTGTCGTCTTTTCTTCGTCCTGCCTTCGTTCTTCCTTCGTTCTTCCTTCGTTCTCTCTTCGTTCTCCCGTGCTCGGAACGATGATATGCTCTGCAGCATTTAGGGATGTGTTATATCAGTGGTTAGCGGTTGGCGGTTAGAGCCTTTCGGACGGGTGGTCGGACGGGTGGAATGAGACGGAGACACTGAGCCGGCAGGCACTAACCACTAACCACTAACCACTAACCACTAACCACTGTAAGAGGTTATCCGCTTCTGAAATTAAGAATTGCCATCCGGCTCTATCACTCCCAAGCCCTCCCCCACATCCGTCAGGCAATTCATAATTCATAATTTATAATTCATAATTAAATAACTATCTTCACGCCGTTTTTAATGCAAAAGATTATGCGATACTTTAACACAACAGGACACTGCAACAGAGAGAAGCACTATATGATAGAACCTTCGACACGAATCGACGGCATCGAAGATTTGATAGATACGGAACAGTATTTCCTCATTCACGCCGCGCGTCAAAGCGGAAAAACAACCTATCTGCTGGAACTGGCAAAACGCCTCAACGCTGGAGGACGGTATTACGC
>JAITHX010000068.1 GCA_031279735.1 Prevotellaceae bacterium | reverse complement strand
AATCTGTGTCATCTGTGTCATCTGTGTCATCTGTGTCATCCGCGTCATCCGCGTCATCTGCGTCATCTGTGTGCTAACACATCCCTTAATCGCCAATCATAAATCCGAGTCTGTTTTGCAGGTTCACGTCGGCTATACCCGAATCAAGGTCGAGGTAGAGCAGTTCCATTTCGGGATAGAACTTCTTCAAACGCTTTTCTATGCCTTTTGCCACAACGTGATTGGCTATGCATCCGAACGGCTGGACGCACACCACTTTGTTTATTCCCCGTCGGGCATAGCCGGCGGCTTCGGCGGCAATCATCCAGCCTTCGCCGAACTGATTGGAGAGGTTCAGAATTTCCTCGGCGTAAGCGGCTTTGGCGAATATGGATTCGCTTTCCGCGTAGCGAACAAACGCCGACATGACTGTTTCGACGCGCCGTATCCGACGGTTCACGTATTTCCGAAGCACGGGCAGCAGCATCCTTTCCGCCGGCGACATGCGTTCGATGCCGAGCTTCGCGTTCACCCGCGCATTGACGAAATACTGCGCGAGGAAGTCGATGAGCGGCGGGATCATCACTTCCATGTTGCGTTCGCGCAGCCATTCGGCAATGTGCGCCTGAGCGTGGTTGTTGTATTTGACGAATATTTCGCCCACCAGCCCGATGGGCGTAAACTGCCGGTCGTGCACCGGAACGCTGTTGAACTCGGCGACTGCCTGCTCCAGCAGTTTCAGCAGATAGCCCGGACGCCTGCTGTCTATCGCCTTCACTCCGCGCTCCACATAGAGGTCGAACAGTCGGCGGCTCGCGCCTTTTTCGCGTTCGCGCACCGAGATGGAATTGTACATCCGGTAGAGCGCATCGCCGTACAGCACAGAGTAAATTGTGACATTTGCCAGCTTGCGCCACGACACCCGAAAGCCGCGCTGCTCGTTTTGATAGGTCTGTCCGGCGGCAACGGCTATCACCGGCACGCTTCCGAATCCGGCGCGCATCAGTCCGCTTTTTATCTGCGCGATGTAGTTGGTTGCCCTGCACTGTCCTCCCGTCTGGGTGATGGCTGCCGCCACTTCGTTCAGGTCGTACCGCCCCGATTGCAGCGCCTTGATTATGTCGCCGAGTATCAGAGTGGAGGGATAGCACACCTCGTTGTGTCCGTACTTCAGTCCCGTTTCCGCCGACTGCCCGTCGGACTGCGGGAGGTTCTCGAATCGGTAGCCCGCCATTTTTCCGATGGAGGGGACAAAGGGCGAAATGAAATCGGCGAACCAGGGAACAAGAATAGTCTTGGAGCGATCGCGCTTCTCGAACGTAGCCGAATAGCCGGCATATTTTCGCAACCGAGCGACGGGTTCCGTTTCCGCGAAGTCGCCGTGTTGATGCTTCAGCGATTCGACCAGCGAGCGCAAACGCAGACGGACGGAACCGGGGCTTGCGATTTCGTCTATTCGGACTACGGTGAGGTTCTTGCCGGCGCGTTTCAGGATGGTCGATGCCTCGTCGGTCAGGAAGGAATCGGGTCCGCAGCCGAACGAGTTGAGTTGAATCATCTGCACGTTGCGCGGAAGTTTCGCCACTCGCAGGGCGGCTTGAACCACGCGATTGGGATACGACCATTGCGAAACGGCGTTCAGGCTGGCATAGCCGTCCTCGTCGGCTTCGTCGCGGAACACGTCGTCGGTCAGCACGTCCGCGCCCAAGTCGGAGAGAATTTGTCCGGTTTTCTGATGAATCAGCGGGTCGGCGTGGTAGGGTCGTCCGGCGACGACGAAAATCAGCCTCCTGTCGTCGAGCGCCTTTTGAAGCGCGTCCTTTTGAAAGTCTATCAGCGCTCTTTTAGCTTCGCCGCCTGCTTTCAGAGCGGCGTCGAAGGCGGCGTCGAAGGTTTTCCCCGCAACGCCGAGAGTGGCGAAATAGCGGCGGCAAGTCATCCTCAAAGTCTTTTCGTCGTTGAACCCGATGACAGGAGTGTCGAACGGGATGCCGTAGTTGCCTTCGGGGTCGATGGCGCTGCGGATAACGTCGGGGTAGCCGCTCACCACCGGACAGTTGTATGAGTTCGACGAATGTCGGAACTCCTTTTCGGCTTTCGGAACAAGAGGGTAAAACAGGCGGTCGGGCTTTTGTTCGAGAAGCGCGAGAATATGTCCATGCGCAAGTTTGGCGGGAAAACAAATGTTGTCAGACATCACGCTTCCCGCGCCACGCTGAAAAAGCTCGAATGTGGATTCGGGCGACAGCAGCGTTGCAAAACCGCAAGCCTCGAACAAGGCGCGCCAGAACGGAAAGTTGTCGAACATGTTCAGCACGCGAGGAATGCCGACGATTGTTTTTTCAGTAATTTTTTCAGTCATTATAGCAGTTTTATTGATGTTAATCGCTTTTACAGATGCGCGCTGACGAACTCCCCGAACAGCAGAATCTTTCGCGCTTTCTCCCTGTCGAACAGCAGATGCGCGAAATCCCGCGACTTGAACGGCAGGTCAACCGTTGCCGCAATGCGCGTCAGCTCCGGTATCAGTTCCTCGCGGCTTTTGATGCTGCATTTTGCGGAAAGATAGCTGTAATCGGGTTTCGTTTGCCCCAGCAGAAACATCGCGTCGTAGAAATCCCGTCCTTTGCCGCGCGAAAGCAGCGCGGAGATTTTCATTGCGCAAAGCACATCGTCGGGCGGAACGGAAACGGGAAAGAAAAAACCCATTCGCTTAACGTTAGTAACAACGGGCTT
>JAITHX010000066.1 GCA_031279735.1 Prevotellaceae bacterium | reverse complement strand
TTGCGAAGAGCGCCGACTGCCGGTCTTGATCCGCAATCTCCAGCGACCTTGCGCAAAGGACGCGAAGCCCTTGCGCCCTCTGCGAAGCCTCTGCGCCCTTTGCGGTAAAAAAACACCGCCATGCGGTGAAAAAACCGTCAATTTATCTCGTAACACTTACATAATCCCTGCAGAACCAAAAATTAAAATTACCTTTGCAGCCTTGTTCCAATGGCTGGCAAATCCGGACTGCCGGGCAACGGAACAGAGCGGCGATGCGGAAAGAGAGCGTCGAATTCCGGTTGTTGGCAGCGAATGTGTGTTTGTGTTCGGAATAAAATCGAAATAATAGACATAATATTGAAATGAAAACGAAAAGCTCATTGTCCATTACCCCCTCCGAGTTCAGAAAACTGCACGCGGGGATAGCCATGCGCACCGATCCCTACTACATTCATCTATCGAACAGAATTTTGCATGTTCTGATGCGCGAAAAGCAGATTAGGGATGCTGATCTGCTTATAACAATAGCGATACGCATGGCGGCTTATTTAGAGGACGTGGTTTCGCGCATAGGGCTTTTCGCCGCTTATCGGAGGATTGGCGCGAAAACAACGGGGCGCAAATTGCCCTTCTTTGAACTCGACGGCAAGGATCACGACGAGGATTATTTAGACGACGAAATAAACGACGCCGACATAAGATTTATCCTGTGGTACAGCGTTCAGGAGGCTATCAACGAAGGGAAAGACAACATTCGCTTCCTCAATCCCGACAACGAACTTATTTTCGGCGTCGGCGGACAGATTGCCGATATCCTGCACAAGGATTACGAAACCGCGCCGGAAAATACGGAACTCTACGAGTTTGTTCACGGGGTCGATTTCGGCGATTTCATGCCCGTTCGCAATCTCCTGCAATGGATATACTACGGCACTTATCTCTCGATGAACTACCCGCAGAAGACTTTCCAAAAAGATATTGAGGTGCTTCGCTCCAGGAGCAAAAAATGGAACGAAGGAATGTTCAACGCATTATCCTACGAAATAGATGTGCTGAACGTATTCCGGAAAACCTGCACTCCGCTTGCCGTCAGCGCTCTCGAACTGCTGAAGGAAATGACCGCAGCGCCGGGCGCCGCAGAGAAGCTGAACTCGATGAAGGTACGAAATATGAGTTCCTACAGGATACTTGAACTGAACGACGATATCGTGAGGGTATCCGCGAAATACGATTCCGGAAAGGTGTTGGATATAGACCGCAAATCGTTCGAAATAAACCATAAACTCGAACCCGACATGTCGATCTTGGGGGTACTCGTTTTTTTCGACGGCTTGTGGCAGCTCAACGGATTCGCCATCCTCACCCCCGCGCATGAAAACCGCGACGCCGACGAGCAGAATGGGGATGAAGGCATTTTGCGACTGAACGAATTCATTGCGCAAAGACTTGAAGAGATGGATCGGGCATATTCGGCACTAATGAAACACTCCGGCAACAATCAGCTTATTATGTTCAAAAACTTCAATGACTATGCCGAGTTCTGGACGCGGGTCTTCCCCGACGCTCGAATCCCCGATTATATGAACGACAACTATTACAGAAACGCAACAGATATAGTCTTATTTGCAGACAGGAAGCGCGGATTGCAAATCGTGCCCGACGCGGCAAGGTGGATAAAGCAGCCCGACAACACGCTCTACAATGAAGAGGATGCAACGAAATATGCGGCTTCTATCATACTTGGCGGAACGAATATGTCCCTGCCGCTGATTTCATATCTGCTGGAAAACGACCTCATTCCCGACGCCACCCTGAAGATACCCGAAGCCCGACAGCTTATAAGGGAAAACCGGTGGTTTCTCGTTCGCTTTTTTCAGCCGGATTTGTTCGGACTTCAGCCGTCTTTCGAATGACGGAACCCGAACAAACAGGCGCGAATCCCGCCGACGACACCATCGCCGCGCTTGCCACCGGCGGAGGCGGAGCTATCGCCTGCATCCGAGTTTCGGGCAGCAAGGCTCTGGAAGCGGTCTCGCGGATTTTTTCCGTTCACAGCGGGAAAAGCCTGCGCGAAACGGAACCGGGGAAAATGAGACGCGGCATCGTTGCCGACCGCGCCGAACGGATAGACGAGGTGATGACGGTGCGCTTCGAAGCTCCCCGCTCCTACACCGGCGAGGATACGGTGGAAATAACCTGCCACGCATCACCCTATATCGCAAACAGAATACTGTCGCTGCTGATTCGTCACGGATGCAGAGCGGCGCGTCCGGGCGAGTTTACCCGACGCGCATTTCTGAACGGCAAGATGGATTTGTTGCAGGCCGAAGCAGTAGCCGACCTGATAGCGTCCTCTTCCGCCGCCGCCCACCGAACGGCGCTCAACCAGATGCGGGGAGGATTCAGCATGGAACTGACGCTGTTGCGCGCCCGCTTGCTGGAGTTCGTCTCCGCCCTCGAACTTGAACTCGATTTCGGCGAGGAGGAAGGACTAGTGTTTGCCGACAGAAACAAACTGCAACGGAACGCAACGGATATTGCCGCCATAATCGACAAACTGAAAAACTCCTTCGCGGCGGGAAACGCAATAAAAAACGGAGTGCCGACAGCGATAGTCGGCGAAACCAACGCGGGAAAATCCACTCTGCTCAATCTTCTGCTCAAGGACGACAAGGCGATAGTGTCCGAAATACCCGGCACTACCCGCGACGTGGTGGAAGACCTCGCTGTGCTTTCCGGCATACCGTTCCGCTTCTTCGA
Source organism: Prevotellaceae bacterium (assembly GCA_031279735.1). Classification (GTDB taxonomy): domain Bacteria; phylum Bacteroidota; class Bacteroidia; order Bacteroidales; family UBA932; genus JAIRLF01. The sequence goes on along the minus strand of JAITHX010000066.1, from coordinate 1,891 downwards.
CACGGCAGGCATCCGCAACACCGACAACCGCGTGGAACTGCTCGGCATAGAACGAACGTTCAAAAAAACAGCCGAAGCCAGCATAGTGCTCTGGATTATCGACGCCCGAACGCCGGACGCCCAAGTGTCGAAACTCGCGGAAAAACTCCTGCCCCTGACCGCCGACAAAAAACTTATTCTGGTAGTCAACAAGATCGACGTCGCTTCGCCGGAACAAATAGCCGCAAAGACTATCCTGCTTGCCGACGCAATTCCCGACCGGCTGTTTATCTCGGCTCTCGCCGGAATAAACGCCGACAAACTCGAAGCGCGTCTCGCAACCCTCGCAAATATCACGGAAACAGACGAACACGAAACAACGGTGACCAGCGTCCGACATTACGAGGCATTGAAAAACGCTTCCGAAGCGCTTGTCCGCGTCGGCGAAGGTCTCGCCGCCAACATTCCCTCCGACCTGATTGCGCAGGATGTCCGCGAATGTGTCCGTCACCTCGGAACAATTGTAGGCGCCGGAGAAATTACTGCGGAAGAAGTGCTTGGAGAGATTTTCTCGAAGTTTTGCATCGGGAAGTAAATAAGTTATAAAAGATATAAAAGATATAAACAATTAAATACTTAAAAGATGAAAGAAGAAATAATCATTGCAGGTTTCGGAGGACAAGGAGTATTGTCGATGGGCAAGATTCTGGCATATTCGGGAATAATGCAGGGACAGGAAGTTACATGGATGCCGGCTTACGGTCCCGAAATGCGCGGCGGCACGGCAAACGTCACCGTCATACTGAGCGACGACCCCATCAGTTCGCCCATCGTGAGCAGCTACGATACGGCTATCATCCTGAATCAGCAGTCGATGGACAAATTCGAGAAGACCGTGAAGCCCGGCGGTCTTCTGCTCTACGATCCCAACGGAATATTGACCCCTCCGACGCGCAGCGACATCGAGATATACAAAATCGAAGCCGCTTCCGAAGCGTCGAAGATGAACAATTCCCGACTTTTCAACATGATCGTGCTGGGCGGATTCCTCAGAATAAAACCCATAGTGAAGGACGAAAACCTTGCCGCCGGACTGAGGAAATCGTTGCCCGAACGACATCACAAACTCATTCCCCTCAACGAACAGGCTGTCGAGCGGGGCAAACAGACAGTGTACAAAGTATAATTCGCACACGGAATCATCATGAAGCACAAAAACCTTTTGTTCGGTTTGGGAGCCGCGCTGCTGTTCGCAGCCTCGCTATGCTGCGACAAGGACGACCCTATCGAAAAACAGGAAGCTAGCATAGACTCGTACATACGGACAAAGATGGATAGAAATCCGTCCCTGAAACTGCTCAGGGACGGTTCCGTTTCGTATCTCTATCTTCCGGGCGACAGTGCCGCCCCCGCAGTTTCCCCCGGCGATTCGCTGTATATTATTTACACCGGAGTTTTGCTTGCGGACACCTCCCGATGTTTCGTCACCAACGACATCGAAGTCGCCGCCGCACTCGGAATGGACACCGTTTCGGGCAACTTCGCTCCACTGGGCGTCGCAGTCGGCGAAGGCAAGCTGATAAAAGGTCTGGATTCGGGACTGAAAATGGCGCATCCAAAGGATAAGGGAGAAATAATATTCAACTCCGACTACGGTTTCGGCAACAAAGCGGTAGGAATAGTTCCCGCATATTCCGCCCTGATCTATAAATTAGTGATTAGCGGTTAGTGGTTAGTGCCTTCCGGCTGAGGTGTCCAAAATCCCGTATCAATCTTTAAAATCTTCCTCCCGTTTTTCACCGCGTTGCGGTGTTTTTTTAACCGCAGAGGGCGCAGAGGCTTCGCAGAGAACGCAAGGGCTTCGCGTCCTTTGCGACACACACACACACACACAGCGCAAAGGACGCGAAGC
>JAITHX010000024.1 GCA_031279735.1 Prevotellaceae bacterium | reverse complement strand
TATAAAAAAGTGATAAATTTGCAGCGTAATATTTAAAAATTAACGGATAAGATAATGACAAAACTTGTAACATTCCCGACGTGGAATTTCTTTTTAACAGTTGCGTTTATCGCCTGTTTTTCATGCAGCAAGCGCGAAGACCCGCCCGTACCTCCTCTTCCGACAAGAACGGTGGTTGTTTACATGGTTGCCGACAATAGTCTGGACTTTATGGTGGATCATGACGTCAACGAACTGGAGCATGCATGGAACGATAAGTTCGACGGAAACATGACGGTTTATATCGACCGGCGCGGAAAAACTCCCTACATTCTGAAGATTCAAGCCGACAAATCGTCGAAGGTCGTGTCGCCGCAAATCAAGACCTACGCCGAACAAAATTCCTGTTCGCCGGAGGTGATGGCGAAGGTCGTCGCGGACATAAAGAGTCTCTGTCCGGCGCAGTCCTACGGAATGATTTTCTGGTCGCACGCATCAGGATGGCTGCCCGGTACGAGCGCTGTCACCAGAGCGTTCGGGGAGGACGGAGATTACGACATGGAAATATCCGATCTCGCCAAACTTCCGGGCAAATACGATTTCTTCATCTTCGACGCCTGCAACATGGCAAACGTGGAAGTTGCATACGAGCTGAGGCGCAATGCCGACTACATCGTTGCTTCAGTCATGGAGGTTCTCGCCGACGGATTCCCCTACGACAAGGTGCTGGAACAACTCTTTAAGCCGCAAGCCGATCTTGTTGAGTTTGCCAAAGGGTTCATGGCTTACTATCGCGCTTATAATCCGGCTTCCGGCACCATTTCGGTTGTCGATGCGCGAAAGTTCGACGAGCTGGCCGAAGTTTCCGCCTCGCTGACGCGAAAATACGCGAACAGGATAGCCGGTCTCGACGTGTCGCAGATTCAGCCCTACGACATTGAAGAGTATTTCTTCGATTTCGGCGATTACGTCGCCGCCCTGTCGGGCAACGACCCTGGACTCGAAACGTTCCGTCGGGTGCTGTCCGAAGCCGTAGTGTTTGAGGATCACACTTCGGAAGTCTTCACCCAGAGCGGAACCATTGAAGTCGCGAGAAGTTCGGGGCTGAGCTGCCACATTCCGCAGCGGATACCCGCGCTTGATTCGTACTATCGGCGAACGTCGTGGTATAAGCGGGTTTACGGAGAATGACGCTTTTCGTTCTGCTCGGAGCCACCGGATCAGGCAAAACGGATTTGAGCATAGACCTCGCAAAACGTTTCGACACCGAAATAGTCTCCGCCGATTCGCGACAGATTTACCGGGAACTGAACATCGGAACGGCTCCGCCCTCGCCCGCCCAGCTCGACGAAGTGAAGCATCATTTCATCAAGTCACATTCCATCCGCGACAATTACACTGCCGGAAAATACGAAATTGAGGCAATGGACACTCTCCGTGAATTGTTTGCCCGCAAGGAACATGTGTGGCTGGTGGGCGGTTCCGGCATGTATATCGACGCCGTTTGTCGCGGAATCGACAACATTCCCGGAACCGACGAGGAGGTGCGGCGGGAGATAACCCGACGTTTCGACGAGGAAGGAATAGAAAGTCTGCGTTTTGAACTGCAGCGTCGCGACCCCGACATTTGCGCGCTCATCGACATTCGCAATCCCCGTCGCGTCATGCGGGCGCTGGAAGCGTGCATTGTTTCAGGGAAGCCCTATTCGTCGCTCAGAAAGAACTTTGAAAAGAAACGTCCGTTCAACGTAGTGAAGATCGGACTGAAAATGGAGCGCCCTCTTCTCTACGAACGCATAAACCGCCGCGTTGACGCCATGTTCGCCTCGGGACTGGCAAGGGAGGCGGAATCACTCCTCGAATACCGAGACTGCAACGCCCTGAACACCGTAGGCTACAAAGAACTCTTCGACTATTTCGACGGCAAAAGAAGTCTTGACGAAACAGTGGAACTCGTCAAGCGAAACACTCGCCGATACGCAAAACGACAGATGACTTGGTTTGCAGGCTGCCCCGAAATAAGATGGGCTGCGCCCGATATGGTTGTAAAGCTGTTGTGAAGTTGTTGTAAAGCTGTTATAAGATTGTCCGGCTTCGGTTGAAAAGCACTCCGAAGCCGGACAATTTTTTATGGCTCTACTGGGAATTGTGTGGAAAAGCCATAAAACCCTTATTTTTCAAAGCACCCTTAGCAGCATCCGGACAGCATGGTATTCACCCTTATTCCCCTATTAAGGGATTGTGCCGTTATTCACCGCGTCGCGGTGTTTTTTCACCGCAGAGGACGCAGAGGTTTCGCAAGGGGCGCAGAGGCTTCGCGTCCTTTGCGCAAGGTCGCCGGAGGCTGCGGGTCAAGCCCTCAAGACTTGTAACTGCGCGCCCTTCGCAAAGGACGCGAAGCCCTTGCGCCCTTTGCGAAGCCCTTGCGCCCTTTGCGTTACAAAAACACCGCAACGCGGTGAAAAAGCACGCAAACTTTTTCCGCACAATTCCCAGTAGAACCCTTTTTATAACCGCTTTATAACCGCCCTACAACCGATCTCCAGCGTCGAGAAGATTCGTGAGTTCCGCAAATTGTTCGATAGACAGCTGTTCAGGGCGGAGATTCAGGTAATCGTGTTCGAAGCCTTTTGCTTCGGGCATCAGTTTTATGGAATTGCGTATTGTTTTGCGTCGCTGGTTGAAAGCGGTTTTGACGAGGCGGACGAATAGGGCTTCGTCGCAAGGCATGTCTTGACGTTCGTTGCGCGTCATTCTTACTGCCGCCGACTTTACTTTGGGCGGAGGCGTGAACACATGTTCGTCAACCGTAAACAGATATTCAATGTTGTACCAGCGTTGCAGCAGCACGCTGAGTATGCCGTAGGTTTTTCGTCCTTCCGTTGCCGCCATGCGCTCGGCGACTTCCTTCTGCACCATTCCCGCAATCTCCGGAATAAGATCGCGATGCTCGATTACCTTGAAAAAGATTTGCGTCGAGATATTGTAGGGAAAATTTCCGATGACGGAAAAGGGCTGTCCGTCGAATAGGGTTTCGGGTGCGATTTTCAGGAAGTCGGCGCGAACCAGCGCATCCTTTGTCTGAGGGAAGGCGGCGGCGATATATTCGGCGGCTTCGCGGTCGAGTTCCACGAGTTTCAGCTCTTCGGGACGGGAGAGAAGATGTCGGGTCAGCACTCCCGTTCCCGGTCCCACTTCGAGAATCCTGCCCGTCGGCGCGGCAAGCGAGCCGACGATTGCCTGCGCGATGCTGTCGTCGTTGAGAAAATGCTGACCGAGCGACTTCTTAGCTCTCACCGGGTGTATTATCCGGCGTATTGCCGGATGCCGTCGATTCTCCATCAGAAATCAAAATCCGGTGTCGGAGATTCGGGGCTGCACTCCGCAGGGAAAAACTCCTCCAGCAGTTTCCTGCACTGTTCGTTGAGGGAGGCGCAGGAGGCGGCTGCGATGCTTTTTCCGAAGATGTGGCTGTCGCCGCCGGCGAAGTCTGTCACTGTGGCGCCCGCGCATTGGGCTACGAGCGCTCCCGCCGCCACGTCCCATGGACTTAGATTGGTTTGAAAGAACACGTCGGCGCGTCCGCAGGCTATATACGCAAGGTCGGCGGCGGCAGAGCCGAGACGCCGTACCCCGTGCGAAGCGACGGTGAGCCGGCGGATGGCGTTCAGATACTTCTCGATGTCCGCCCCGACCTTGTGCGGAAAGCCGCTGATGAAGAGCGAATCCTTTATTTCGGTCACGTTCGACGGCTTGATGACCTCGCCGTTGAGATACGCGCAGTCGCCCTTCGAGGCATAAAAGCACTCGTTTTCGCTTATCAGATAGACTACTCCCAGCAGCGGAACACGTGCGGAATCAACCAGCGCGATGCTCACTGCAAAGGGACTGAGGCCGTGAATGTAGTTCGTTGTTCCGTCGAGAGGGTCGATAATCCATTTGAACGGTTGCGTGCGCGACTGTTTCACCGTTTTTTCCTCCGTTATGAATCCGGCGTCCATCAGCGGATTCAGTTCCTTCACGATTATTTCCTCCGCCGTTCTGTCAACGTAGGAAACAAAATCGTTGGCGCCTTTGGATTCCACCCTGTCCGACGAAAAGTTTCCGCGTTCGTCGGCGATGAACTTTCCCGCCCGCCTTGCAATTGCGCACACTTCGACGCATATCTCCTTCAAAGATATATTCATGATTTATTTTATCGTTGTTTTAAATTCTTCCTTCAGTCGATCTTCGAGCTGTTTGCCGAACAGATTCTTGCCTGCTATTTCGCCCTGCCGGTCAATCAGATAATTGGCGGGCAGCTTGGTCACATTGTAGAGTTTCAGCGGATAAGTCGCCGTGCCTGCAAAGTCGCAGACATTGATCCACGGCAGCTTCTGAGTATTTATAGTTTGCAGCCACGAATCGCGGTTCTCGTCGAGCGAGACCTGATAGATTTCAAATCCCGCCTCGCGGTAGCGTTCGTATATAGGCAGCAGTTCCATGTTGTTGGTCGAAGTGAGTCTGTCGCGCGACGACCAGAAGTTCAGCAGCACCACCTTGCCTCTCAAACTCGACAGCTTTACGGGCGTTCCCGTTGCGTCGGGCATCGCGACATCTGGCATGCCGGAGCTTTCGGCTTTCTCCATCAGGTTCCGCAGCGACGAGGCGCGGGTCAGGGAGGCATAATCGTCGCGAAGGCGCCACACGTAGGGCGAGCGCGGATAGCGGGTTTCCAGCGAATCGGCGAGTATTTTAAAATAGAGCGCGTCGGTTTCCTTTCCAAACACGTTCGGCCCGTCGGGCAGCGTCTGGTATATTGCCGAATATGCCGCGCAGGACTTGCTGTTGGCAACGACAAAACGAATCAAATCCCGCTTGTGTCGAGTGAAGACAGTTGAAAGCTCCTTGTTTGCCCGCTCCGTTTCAGCCTCGTATTGAGGCGTGTTCTCGTACTGTTTCAACGCGGCGAGAATGGAATCCATCGCGAGCGACGCGCCGAGGGTCTTATCGTTCAGAATCTTCATCAGCGCCGAGCCTTCGGAGCCGGAAAGCTCGTAGGCGGCGGGATTCTTCGCGTCGAGTTTCACCTCGACACGTTCGCCCGGCTCCAGCAGCAGCTGCACCATGTTTTTGCCCGAAAGCGAGAGTGTCACGAATACAGGGAAGCTGCTTTTGCCGAACTCGTATTTCAGCGAGAACCTTCCGGAAGAGTTCAGACGAACGGAATCCTCGATTTTCCCCGTTGTTCCGGTGACGCTCAGAGCGAGCGGCTCGTTGTTTTCCGCATTCAGAACGTTGCCGGCGACGATTGCCTTCTGTCCGCACGAAGCGAGCAGAAACGAGCACAGAAGAATTAAGGCGCAGAACGTTCGCGTGTCGATAAATAATGTTTTCATTTTCATGTTAAAAGAACAAATAATGTTGTCTATCAGTAAATCCGCCCCCAAGCGGCAGCCGATTTGCTTCCGCAAACTTATAAAAAAAAATCGGGTTTAGTGGTTAGTGGTTAGTGGTTAGTGGTTAGTGGTTAGTGGTTAGTGGTTAGTGGTTAGTGGTTAGTGGTTAGTGGTTAGTGGTTAGTTGTTAGTGGTTAGTGGTTAGTGGTTAGTGGTTAGTGGTTAGTGGTTAGTGGTTAGTGGTTAGTGGTTAGTGGTTAGTGGTTAGTGGTTAGTGGTTAGTGGTTAGTGG
>JAITHX010000008.1 GCA_031279735.1 Prevotellaceae bacterium | reverse complement strand
GATTCGATAACCCTTCTTCCCGAAGGTTTTACGGTGACTGCAACCACTCATGCCATTCCCGTGGCGGCGTTTCGCGCGGAAGGCGAAAAGACTTGGGGCATTCAGTTTCATCCCGAAGTGACGCACAGTTCCGACGGAATGACCCTGCTCCGGAATTTCGCCGTTGACATTTGTCGCTGCGCCGCCGACTGGACGCCCGCCTCGTTCGTGGAAAACACTATAAGGGAGTTGAGGGAAAAGCTGAAAGCCGACAAGGTTGTTCTCGCGCTGTCGGGCGGCGTGGATTCTTCGGTGGCGGCAATGCTGCTGCACAGAGCCATAGGGCAGAATCTCAACTGCGTGTTCGTCGATCACGGCTTGCTGCGAAAGAACGAGTTCGAAGATGTGCTGGAAGCCTACAAAGAGATGGGCTTGAACGTAAAGGGCGTAAACGCATCCGAAAAGTTCTTCGCCGACCTCATGGATGTTTCCGACCCCGAAGCCAAGCGCAAGGCGATAGGACGCGACTTCATAGAAGTCTTCGACGAGGAAGCCCGCAAACTGACGGATATCAAATGGCTTGCGCAAGGCACGATATATCCCGACGTGATTGAATCAGTATCGGTCAACGGACCTTCGGCAACCATCAAGTCGCATCACAACGTGGGCGGGCTGCCCGAAAAAATGAACCTGCGGCTGATAGAACCCTTGCGGCTGCTGTTTAAGGACGAAGTCCGGCGGGCGGGACGGGAATTGGGTTTGAACCCTCTTATCCTGAACCGTCACCCTTTTCCCGGTCCGGGGCTGGCGATACGTGTTTTGGGCGAGGTGAGCAGGGAAAAAGTAAATATACTTCGCGAAGCCGACCATATTTTCACCGAGCGGCTGAAAGAAAGCGGTTTGTATGGCGAAATATGGCAGTCGGGAGTTATTTTGCTGCCCGTGAGGTCGGTGGGCGTGATGGGCGACGAGCGAACCTACGAATACACTGCCGCTCTGCGCGCTGTACATTCAACCGACGGAATGACCGCCGACTGGGTGCATCTACCCTACGACTTTCTCGCGAAAGTGTCGAACGAAATAATTAATAAGGTGCGCGGAATAAATCGTGTCGTGTATGACATCAGTTCCAAGCCGCCGGCAACAATAGAATGGGAATGAAGCCGGCGTGCAGGGACTTGCTTTTTCCGGCGCTTTTGCTTCCGACACTTCTTTCGCTTCTGTTTTCATGCGGAAGCGGCAAGCCCGACGTGTCGTCAATAAAATTGACGGTGGAAATACAGCGGTTAGACAGAGACATCTTCACAAAGACGGGCGCGGAGCTGTCGCTCCGCTACGGCACGTTCTTCGACAACTACACGTCGGGGATTCTGAATATAGGCAAATGCGACGAACCGGATTTCGCCGCGAATCTCGAAATGTTCAGAAAAGCGCGAATTGTCGAGATGGCAGATTCGTCGGTCGTTGCGCGCTATCCGAATCTCGACGGACTGACTCGCAAACTCTCCGAAGCGTTCAAATACTATCGTTATTATTTCCCCGACAAGCGTATTCCGAAAGTCTATGCCTGCATATCGGGCTTCAACCAGTCGCTGATTCTGACCGACAGCGTGATTGCCATCAGTCTGGACAAATATCTCGGAGCGGACTACAAGCTGTACGACAATCTCGGATTCTCCAAATATATGTCGCGCAACATGACGCCGCAAAAAATACTCTCCGACTGCATTTCGACCTGGACAGGCGGCGAATGGTTTTTCGACCCGCGCAAAAACAACACTCTGCTGTCGAAAATGATTCACGAGGGAAAAATTCTGTATGCAACGAAAGCGATTCTGCCCGACGAAGCCGACAGCCTCGTGTTCGGGTTCACCGGTCAGCAAATCAAATGGTGTCTGAACAACGAATCGAATATGTGGGAACATCTGATAGGCGAGAAACTGCTCTTTGCCACCGACTATTTCAAAATAAAGAAACTAACCGAAGACGCGCCCTTTACTTCCGAATTTACTTCCGAATCGCCCGGAAAAGCCTGCAATTGGGTAGGCTACCGAATCGTATCGCTGTACATGAAAAAACACCCGCACGTTACGCTCTCGGAACTGATGAACGACGACAATTACAACGAAATATACCGGCGGGCGAAATACAAACCCTGAACAATTGAACAATCAATCGACCACACCGCCCCTGCATTTCATAGCCGACATGGGAAACAGTCGCATCAAGCTGTTCGTTGCCGACAGGAGGCGCATACTGCACTCCGCGATCTACCGCGATTTGCCGGACTTGAGAAAGCTGTTCGATCTTTTTCCCCGAATCGGCGCCGGAATATATGTGGCGTCGGGGAAAGTCCCCGCCGACATGCTCGACTTCCTGACGCGCCGCCTGAATCCGTTCATTCACTTCACCGCCCTGACACCCTGTCCGATGAAAATCGTTTACGAAACGCCCGAAACGCTCGGAGGCGACAGGCTGGCGGCAGTCATAGGCGCAAATGCTTTTTTTCCGAACGCGAATCTTGCGGCGTTCGATTTCGGAACCGCGATAACAATCAATTTCGTTGACCAAAACAACCGTTTCACCGGAGGAAACATTTCGCCCGGACTGTCTATGCGATTCAAAGCGCTTCACGACTATACGAACAGGCTTCCGCTGCTGGGCGCTCCCGAAAATGTCGGCGAAACGGGACAATCGACCCAAAGCGCGATAGAAGCCGGAGTGGTAAACGGAATAATCGGTGAAATAACAAGTTATATCCTTAAATATCCCGACCGCAAGATAATCTTCACGGGAGGCGACGCATTTTATTTTGCACGGAAAATAAAATACCCTATATTTGCGTTTTCAAATCCGATTGTGTTTGGATTAAATAAGGTGTTAATCAGCAATATCGGAAAATGTGTAATTTAACGGCCGACTGTTTTTATTTGAATGTAACGTGTTAAAAAATTAAATTATATTAAATGATTAACGATAGATTAAAGTTATGAATACATTAAGATTAACGATTTTTACGCTTGTAACCTGCATCATCGGCGTAAACGCAAACGCCCAGGGCAAATATGGAAAAACCCCCGAAGACAGCATCAAATGTCTTTTGAACATTCAGGCTTATCAAACCGAATACAAAAGCGGGAATTTCGAAAACGCTCTCGTTCCGTGGAGGCAGATATACAACGATTGCCCGAAGGCAAGTCAAAACTTCTACATACACGGATTGAGAATGATACGTGACCTGATAGGCAAAACGAACGATCAAAAGCTGAAGGAAGCGAGAATCGACACCTTGCTCACACTCTACGAAAGACGAATGGAGTACTTTAAACTCAAGGAAGCCGACAAGTCGGAACTGCTCTACAACAGAGCCATCGACATACAAAACTACCGTTCCGACAACAACCGCGCGATCTACGACGCCTATCTCCGCGCCATCGAACACAACAAAAACATCGACCTGATGGCGGCGGCGAAAGTCATGCTTGCGGCTCGCGCAATGTTCGAAAAGGAAGAAATGTCGCTCGAAGAATTTACGAATATTTACACCAAAATGTCCGATCTCGCCGACAAACAGGTGCAAGCCGCGCCCGACGACACTATTTTGCCCGCCGTGAAAGCCGGCATCGAAAGCGCGTTCCTGACTACGAACGCCGCCAACTGCGAGAACCTCACCAAGGTGCTCGGAGCAAGATTCAACGCCAACAAGGAAGATGTGGAAACCGTGAAGCTCGTGGTTTCGCTTCTCTCCACCAAGGAATGTACCGAAATACCTCTCTACTACGAAAGCGTCGAAGCCTACAACAGACTGAAACCATCGCCGGAAGCCTCCTACGGACTGGCAAGAATGTATTACTCGAAAAACGAAAAGGAAAAAGCAATGCAGTTCTTTAAGGAAGCTGTGGAACGAGAAACCGACGCGCTGAACAAATCGAAATACTATCAGGAATTCGGTGCCTTGTATCTGAAAGAAAAACAGGTGAATCAGGCAATAACCTACGCCCGTCAGTCCATCGCCGCCAATCCGAGAAACGGAAAATCTTATTTTCTGCTCGGAACGGCTTACGGACAGGTTTCGGGCTGCGGCGACAACGAGGTGAGCAAAGGCTCGGTCTATTGGGTTGCGGTCGATCAGTTTGCACGCGCAAAGCAATTGGACGCATCTCTTGCCGACGAAGCCAACAAAAGCATAAGCATGTATTCCCAGCATTTTCCCTCTCAGACGGACGCATTCTTCCTGAACATACTTGACGGCGACACATATCAGGTGAAATGCGGACTTATCAACGAGTCCACCAAAGTGAGAACCCGGAAATAAATGAAATTTCATAATAAAAAAATATTAATGGTGATGGTAGCGCTTGTTTCAGGCGCTACTGTTTTTTCATGCACCAGAGATACGCTGCAGAAAATATCCTCCGCCGAAATCCTCGATCGTCCCGAAGAAGAAATACGGAACTTGAAAATAGTTTACACCAGCGAAGGAAAGCTAACCAATGTGGTGATAGCCGAAAAGGCTCTGATGCTAAGAATAAACGATACCGCTCTCTATATCTTCCCCGAAGGTCTCTACGTGGCTTCCTACAAAGATTCCTTAATGGAATCCGACCTCAAAGCCGACAGTGCCACTCTCAGGGAAAATCCCAATTTCTTTACCGCCGTCGGAAACGTGGTGACGCGCAATGTCAGAACCGGGAAAAGAATGGAAACCGAAGGTCCGCTCTATTGGCATTCCGGCGAAAAGACCATCGAAACCAAAGTCTATTCCACGATCTATACCCTTACGGACACCATTTACGCTAAAAACGGCATTTTCTCCGACGATAAGTTCACAAACGTACTGTTGCGCAAACAAAGCGGAACGGTATTCAAATAATCTTTCGCTTGAAAATCAGCGAAAGAGTAAAAAAAATGCAAAAATGGAAAAATTTCTTTTCGTATTCGGAAAAAATGCATTACTTTTGCGCCGCTTAAACAGGGTACCATGGCCGAGGGGTTAGGCAGCGGTCTGCAAAACCGTGTACGGCAGTTCGAATCTGCCTGGTACCTCTCGAATGAGGTTACTACAACGGACTCCGCGGAAGATGACTGATTACATCTCTTCCGCGGTTTCTTTTTAGGGTTATTTACCGCCACGTTGTGCTTTTTAACCGCAGACACCCGACACACCCCATCCGCATATTTTTCCTCGAAAATTTGGAGATTAAGAAAAACTCTCTACCTTTGCGGCGGAGTATTCGCTCTGTTTTTTTTTGGACGGTAAATGTAAAATTGGATTATGGAAATAAAGAAAGATACGAAACAGCACATTCTGGAGACTGCGTTCCTGCTTTTTCTGAGAAACAGCTACAAGGCGGTTACGCTAAAGGAGATTATCCGCGAAACGGGCTTGTCGAACGGCGCTTTTTATCATCACTTCGAGAGCAAGGAGAGTCTGTTCAAAGAAATTATAGATACTTATTTGCTCCGCATAGCCAGACAAATCTACGAATACTATCCCAAAGATTCGCTGTGGAATTTCATTCAGGATACGTTGGCTGACGCCGAAAAAATACTTAATAAACTTGAACCGATTCTATTGAAAGAAGGAGGCGGCATTAACTTTTTGACTTTCATGTTTGAATCTTACAGGCTGTTTCCCGATACGCAATCGGAACTAAACAAACTCCATAAACTTGAGTTTGCCGCATGGGTGGAAATGATCGACATAGCCAAAACAAAGGGCGAAATAAGGGCGGAACTTCCCGCCGAACTTATAGCCAGAATGTTTATCTATTTGCCCGACGGAGCTTATATGGATTTTTTGATTGACGAGAATCTGGAAAAGTACCGGTTTGCGCACCGAAGATTGTGGGAAGGACTGTATAATACATTAAAAACATGAATGTTTTTTTTGTCCGTCAATAGAGCGTTCACTCTGTTTTTTTTGAACTTAAACAGAGTATTCGCTCTGATGGATTCAAGAATCGGGAATTAAGAATTAAAGATTAAAAATTAAGAAGTTATATGATACGCGAAGTTAAAATAGTTATTACATGTGCGACGCTTCTCTTCCTATGGACAAACTCGCTGCACGGTCAGCCGACGCTGACGCTAAAGCAATGCATTGAACTGGCTTTAAACGATAACCGATCAGTGCATAATGCCGACCTCGACGTCAGGGCTGCCAGAACGAAAACGAAGGAAACGCGCGCCTCCGCCCTGCCCCAAGCAACGGCTTCGGCTTCCCTGACCGACAATCTTGCAATTCCGGTGGTGATGTTGCCGGGAGAGATAGTCGGACTGCCGGGCGAAATGATACCTGCCGAATTGGGCGTTCCCTACGAAGCCGGCATTTCCTTGCAGTTGAATCAGGTGATTTTCAATCCGGCGCTGTTCGCTGGCATCAAAGCCGCCCGAAGCGCGGAAGAGTTGGCGGAACTGAAACTGAGGATGACTAAGGAACAGTTGATTTACGACGTGGCTTCGGTCTATTTCGACATCCTGCATGGCGAACGGCAATTGAAAAGCGTTGCCGACAATATTGATCTTCAGGATTCCGTTTATGCCAAAACGGAGCTGCGGGTGAAAGACGATCTTGCAAGGGAAATCGACCTGAACCGCATCAGGGTAAACATCAGCAGTCTGAAGGTGCGGAAAGAGAATCTGCGAATCGCCGTCGAACAGCGGAAAAGATATTTGCAGGTATTGACAGGAATGTCGCTGGACGAGGATTTTTCTACGGACGATTCCATCCTGACCGGAATTGATTTTCCGAAACGGGGGACTTACGGAGAAACTCTTCCGCTGCAAAAAACTGAACTCGTCGCGCTGCAACGGCAAAAACGGTTGAACGAACTGGAATCGAAAGCGACCCGGATGCAGTATTTGCCCGCGCTGTTGTTCGTGGCTTCGGGAACGTATCAGTTCCAGTCCGAACAGTTTCGTCTGGGCGACAAGGATTCGTGGTTTGGATCGGCTTTTATAGGCTTGCGGTTGAACATTCCGATTTTCGACGGCTCCGCCAAGCGTCATACGATAAAGCAGATCAAACTGCGGGACATGCAACTCGACAACGATATTCGTCACACGGAACAGTCTGTCCGAATGGAACGGGACAATGCCCTGTCCGAACTGACGGTCAGTTACGAATCAATTCGGTTGCAGGAGGAAAACCTGCGACTTGCCGAAAAAACCCGCGAACAAAGCCGGATGTTGTACGAGGAAGGTTTATACACCGTTACGGATTTGCTGCAAACCGAATATTCGTTGCGGGAAGCGCAAACTGCTCATATCTCCGAAATTATCAGGTATAAAAAAGCGGAATTAAACCTGATTAAGGCGGAAGGAAAACTTGTTGAAAATTATGAATTATAAATTATGAATTATGTGGAAAGAAACAGATTATTCCTATAAGGAACATAACGCGCTACAGCGAGATATTGTTGAGGTCGAAGTACATCAGGCGCGTTTTGTCGCTTTCGTCTTCGCCGGTAAGGAAATCGAAACGATTTCGGATATAAAAATCCGTTGCATTGCGGTAGGCATCCACGGTAATGAATCGACAACCGGTCTGTTGCGTATCGGAAACAAATATCCTCCATACAATTTGTATCATCAGTTTGCCGAACCCGCTGCTGACATACTTTTTCGATACGGCAAGTCGTCCAATCTTGACGGCGGGATAACTGCTGCGCAGCTTGGCGTTCGGGATGTGCTTCCTGACTCTCTTCCAGCCTGCCTTATCCGCCATAGAACGCTGTACCGTGTCGTTCGACAAACAAAAGTAAGCAATCGTGTCCGTCTCGTTTTCAATCAGGTATGTTACAGCAAGACGCTGAACCAAATAATGTTTTGCATCGTTAAGCAAAAAATCATTCAGTTCTTCGTCTTCGCTTTCAAAAGGTTTGATAACCGTGTCAAATTGCAGTCGCTTGGTATCCCATTTAAAATCAGAATTTGTCATGGTAATTTGAAATTAACCGCTCTTGATTTAAAAAGTTCATACGCTTTGTTCATTTCTTCCACCTCTTCCTTAGGGAGGGGATTCGGAGTTTTCATTTTCTCCTCAAATCGAATCGCATCTTTGCCGTACAGTATCGGCGTTGGTTTAATTGGACGTGCCATAATTGATAATTTTAATTTTAGATAACGCTGCAAAGGTACAAATAAAAAGTAAGACTTAACAATTTTAATTATATACAATGAAAAGTAAAAAAATTTATCCATGGATTATAAGCATATTGCTTATCCTGCTGATTGTTGCCGTATGGATTGGCAATAATCAGGAAATCGACCGGAAATCGCGGCTGTCGCTGGAAACGAATACAGTTATTCCTGTGAACGTTACGAAAGCGCAATGGACGGAAATGAATCTGTCCATCACGGCGACGGGCAAAATTGTTGCCGACAACAGCCTCACGCTAATTTCCAAAGCGCAGGGAGTGGTATTGGCGAAGTACGCTAAAGCCGGCGAGCGTGTAACAAAGGGAACGCCAATCGCCAAGGTGGAAGACCATCTGATACGCGAAAATCTGCGCGTTGCCGAAGCTAATTACGCGAAAGCCAAAAAGGATGCGGAGCGTTACGAATCGCTGCAAAAAGCTGGCGCCGTGACAAAGACTGAAACGGAAGTCGTGCAATTGAGCCTGAAAAATGCGGAACAGCAGGTATTCGCCTTGAAAGACCAGTTACAGAACACTTTGCTTACGGCACCGGTTTCCGGTATTTTGGAAAATGTCCTGATTGAAGAGGGCAGTTTGGTGTCTCAAGGCATGGCTGTTGCCGAAATTATCGACCCTTCGCGGCTCAAAATGGAAATCGCCGTAACGGAACGGGAAATCGGGCAATTAAAGCGTGGACAGAAGGCGAAAATCACTTCCGACGTCTTTGCAGGCAAAGTGTTTGAAGGCACAGTCGGCATGACTGGCGTTCAGGGTGACGGAACGATGAGCTACAAGGCGGAAATAATCCTTCCCGCGCCGCAAGACCTGAAACCGGGGATGTTTGCCGTGGCGCACATCCAATCCGATTTGTCGGACGAACGAAAAAAGCGGCT
>JAITHX010000178.1 GCA_031279735.1 Prevotellaceae bacterium | reverse complement strand
GCAGGGAGCGTTCCAGCCGTCCATTTGTCCATTTGTCCATTCGTCCGTGTCCTGCCGTCTCGCTCGACTCCTGAACGCTCCCTCCGGCCGGACGGTCATTGCGGGCTTGACCCGCAATCTTTTCCATCTCCCGAACACTCCTCTACTCTCCCCGCCGTCCGCAGGTCATTTCAAGTAACAGTTTTGCAAAAAATGCGACAGTCCAGTTTGCGACACAACCGGAGTTCTGAAATTAAGAATTACGAATTACGAGACAGGTCGTAATTCGTAATTCGTAATTCGTATATGAATTGCCTGACGGACGCGGGGAGAATTATGGAACGTCCGACTTTCCGTCTGCATCTCCCGAACGCTCTCCGCCGTCCGCCGGTCGGTTTGGTTTGGTTTGGTCGATTTCGGTCGACTGAAATCGACTGAAATCGACCGAACCGAAGCCGCCGCAAAGACGCGCCATGCCGCGTTTTCTATTTTCAACTCACGATTTTAAGGGATGTGCTAGAAATAACTTAGCAGTTGCATTGCTTGGAAAAATCTTCTATTTTTGCACGAAAATTTATCGTGCGATGAAAAGACATTGTGTAATTGGACTTATTTTGCTTATGGTGTTAAATTCTTGTCGGAACGCTGAAACTAAAGAAGAAAGCGGCGCGAAGAAAATCCCCGCGTCAACGATAGCCGAAACTATCAAAGAGCTTGAATCGAAATTTCCTTCGCCGGACAAGGATTCGGACAAAGACTTGATCAGGCGGGGGGTGGAGCTGACTGCCGGATTCTGGATTCCCTCCGACGGAAGTCCTGAAGAATTTAAAACCTTCTGCCTCGACAACTATAATCCTCAGAACAGGAAACTTCTGCTCGAACGCTTTTCCAAAAATCTGGAAGCTGTTTACGGCTGTTTCATGCGCATCGGCGCTGTCGTGCAGTTTCCGCTGCACGTAGGCAACGATCCGCTGCTGCCGGCGGACAAGACGTTCGCGGCTTGGTCGCCCGGCGCTCATTTGAACGACGACTGGTTCGGCAACAAACTCGCAATGATTCTGCATCTGAACTTTCCCTACTATTCGCCCGAAGAACGAAACGCCGGAGGGCTGGCGTGGAACGACGAGGAGAACGCGGCGGTGAATCTCGGACTGTATTTCGCTTCGCGCGTGCCGGGAAGCCTGCAGCAGGCGGCAAGCGAAATCGCCACGCGCGCCGAGCTGTATGTGAGCGACTACAATATATATATGCATAACGTGGTGGATGAAAACGGCAGGCGATATTTTCCGGAGGACATGCGTCTGATTTCGCACTGGGGATTGCGCGACGAGCTGAAAAGCAGCTATGCCGACAAAACGGACGCCGGACTCGCGAAGCAGAAACTGGTGTTCGATCTTATGCTGCGAATCATCAATCAGGATATTCCGCGCGAGTTTGTAAACGCGAAGGGAAACGATTACTGCCCGACGAACAACAAGTTTTTCAGGGACGGAAAGGAGGCGGCGTTTGAACGGGAAAACGACGAACGGTATGCCCGACTGCTCGAAGTGTTCAGAGCCGAAAAATCCTTCGACGAGTTCTCGCCTCTCTATCCCGACGCGATAAGGCGCGCCTTCGATCAGGGACTGGAAATGACTTTCGACGAGGTGGAAAAGATTTTCACGACTGTCCTTTCGGCTCCCGCGAACAAGAGAATAGGGCAATATATCGCTCGGCGGCTCGGACGCCCCCTGCTGCCATACGACATCTGGTACGACGGGTTCAAAACCAGAAGTTCGGTGAGCGAAGCGGAATTGACCGCGAAAACGGAGCGAAGGTTCCCCAACGCCGAAGCGCTGGAACGGAAACTGCCCGAAATACTGCAATTTCTGGGCTACTCCAAAGAACGCGCCGGCGAAATATGCAGCCGCGTGGCCGTCGATGCCGCGCGCGGTTCGGGACACGCGATGGGAGCGGGAATGAGGGGCGACATTTCGCGACTGAGAGTCCGCGTCCCCGAAACGGGATTGAACTATAACGGATTCAATATCGCCATGCACGAGTTCGGACACAACGTGGAGCAAACCGTGAGTCTCTACGATGTGAAGGACTATCTAAATTCGGGCATTCCGAACACTGCGTTCACCGAAGCGCTTGCCTTCATTTTCCAGAAGCGCGATCTGGACGTGCTCGGAGTGGTGGAAAACAATCCCGACAAACAGAAATTCACCGATTTGGACATCTATTGGGGAGCGGTTGAGATCATGGGCGTGGCGCTCGTGGATATGTATGCGTGGAAATGGATGTACGCCAATCCGGAAGCGACTCCGGCGGAACTCAGGGGAGCGGTAGTTGCCATAGCCAAAGATGTTTGGAACAAATATTACGCTCCGGTGTTCGGCATCGACAACAGCCCGATACTTGCAATATATTCGCACATGATAAGCTATCCGCTGTATCTTGCGGCATATCCTCTGGGACATCTGATTGAATTTCAGCTGGAGCAGCATCTCGCCGGGAAGGATTTCGCGCGGGAAACAGACAGGATATACAGCATCGGACATCGCTCGCCGGAGGTATGGATGACAAAGGCAACGGGGAGCAAGCTGTCGCCCGAAGCGTTTGTGAGGAAGATAGAAGGCTATGAATTTTGAGCGAATTACAGTTGGCGGAAGAAAAAAAGCGAAGAAAAATTTGACTATTTCAAAAAAAAAGTCGAAATTTGCGCCTCGAATCGTTGCCGTCAAATAGGGGCTGCGGTTTGGAAATTAATAGATTAAACAGTATTTTATGTCAAGAATTTGTCAAATAACAGGGAGAAGAGTAGCGGTAGGAAACAATGTTTCTCACTCCAACAAGAAAACGAAAAGGCGGTTTTGCCCCAATTTGAAAGTAAAGCGTTTTTGGCTCGAAGAAGAAAAACGTTTTGTGAAGCTGAAGGTTTCGGCGGCGGGAATGAGGACCATCAATAAAAACGGGCTGAAAAAAGCCATGGACAAAGCCGCGTCCGAGGGACATATTGGAAAAATGTTAAAATAATAAACTCTAAGGAACAATGGCAAAAAAAGGAAACAGAGTTCAAGTGATTCTTGAATGTACGGAACAAAAAACCAGCGGAGTTCCGGGAATGTCGAGGTACATAACCACCAAGAACAAAAAAAATACGCCCGAGAGGTTGGAACGCAAAAAATACAATCCCTACCTCAGAAAGGTGACTGTTCATCGCGAAATAAAATAAAACAAAAACTTCTTGAAATATGGCAAAGAAAGCAGTAGGCAAGGTAAAAACGGGAACGGGAAAAACAATGACCCGTTGTATTAAGGCTGTACGCTCGGATAAAACGGGAGCGTACACTTTTAAGGAGGAAATGCTCCTGAACGACGACGTAAAGGGCTTTTTCGCTGCAAAACGGTAGCGACGCCGGCATGAATTTAAAAGAGTTGATAAATAAAGGTAATGAAGTCAGAGAGCCATCCGGCATAAGGATGGCTCTCTCGTATAAGCTCTTATTTAAACTAAATTGAACTTCAATGAAATTAGCGTTTCATTTCTTCTTATTCACTTTGCTCTCTCTCGATATGCAGGCTCAGGATATCTGTAAGAATTTCTTTCTGAACAACAAAGTCGTGGCGCACAGAGGCGCGTGGAAACAAAAGAATATTCCCCAAAATTCCGTCGCCTCGCTGAAGGAAGCCTTCAGACTGGGATGTGCCGGCTCGGAATTTGACGTCAGAATGACAGCCGATGCCCGTCTCGTTCTGTGCCACGACGAAACGTTTTTCGGGAAAACGGTAGAATACAGCTCATACGCCGAGCTGTCGGAAACAAAACTCGCCAACGGCGAAACTATCCCTCTTCTCGACACCATCCTGTTCGAAGCCATGAAACAGACGGACACTCGCCTGTTTCTCGAAATCAAACCCGCTTCGACAAGGGATAACACGATGCGGAGCACGGCTAAAATCGTCAATCTGGTCAACACCGTCGGCGCGCAGCCGTGGACTTTCTACATAACTTTCGATTACGATGCCGCCAAACTTATAAAAGTCCTCTCGCCGTCCGCGTCGGTAGCGTATCTTTCGGGAAACGTTGCAGCGGAACGACTTGCAGCCGATAAAATCACCGGGCTGGACTACAATAAGGATGTTCTGAAAAAGGACGCGGGCATCGCGGAAAAAGCGCGGCGGGAAGGACTGAGCCTGAACGTATGGACAGTGAACTCGCCCGAAGACATGGACTTTTTCATTGCGCAGGGATTCGACTACATAACTACGGACGAACCGGAACTGCTGCTCGAAAAAACACATGAAAACTCCGATCGCTGACAACATGATGGCTATGACGGATAGAAAATTAGTAATTATTCCCACCTACAACGAAAAGGAAAATATCGCCGCTATAATCGAAAAGATTTTCTCCTTCGGGCAAGGATTCGAGATTCTTATCGTAGATGACAGTTCCCCCGACGGAACAGCCGCGATAGTCAAAAAATTGCAGCAAAAATACCCCGATTCGCTCCATCTCGCGGAACGCGCGGGAAAGCTGGGACTCGGAACGGCCTATATCGCCGGTTTCAAATATGCTGTGGAACGAAAATACGACTACATTTTTGAAATGGACGCCGATTTTTCGCACAATCCCAAGGACTTGATAGCGCTCTACGATGCCTGCGCCAACAACGGAGCCGACCTCGCCATCGGTTCGCGCTACATATCGGGCGTGAACGTGGTCAACTGGCCGATAAGCAGAGTGATCATGTCCTATTACGCCTCGTCCTACGTCCGTTTCGTCACCGGCATGAAGGTGAAGGATGCAACCGCAGGATTCAAATGCTACAAACTGAAAGTGCTCGAATCAATCAATCTGGACAAGATCAAAATGAAAGGCTACGGATTCCAGATAGAAATGAAATACACGGCGTGGAAACTCGGATTTGAAATACTCGAAGTGCCGATAATCTTTATCGACCGTAAATTGGGCACATCGAAAATGAGTTCGGGGATATTCGGCGAGGCGGCATGGGGAGTATTCAAGCTGAGGTTCAGAAAAATCAGACCCAATTAACCCCACCCCCGCAGGATGAAAAAGGAGAAAGTTTCGGAAATGTTCGACAGCATCGCCTCGAAATACGATTTCCTGAACGGACTTCTCTCTCTGGGCACGGACAAAATCTGGAGACGCAAATTGCGCGGTTTGCTCGACGCGGCGCACCCCTCGCTGGTGCTCGACGTTGCCGCGGGAACGGGCGATCTTGCAGTGGAAGCGGTAAAAAAACACCGGAAGAAAGTGGTGGGCATCGACATTTCGGAAAAAATGCTTGCCGAAGGACGCAGGAAAATCGCGCGCAAACATCTGGACAATTATATCGAACTGCTCTATGGCGACGCCGAAAATCTCCAATTCGCCTCCGACACTTTCGACGCTGTGACTGTGGCTTTCGGCGTGCGCAACTTTGAAAATCGCGAAAAGGGACTGAGCGAAATTCATCGGGTTACGAAACCGTCGGGAAGAATCTTCATTCTGGATTTCGCCATGCCGCGAAACCCCTGCATACGATTCTTCTACAAGTTCTATTTCAACAGGATTCTTCCGCTTGTCGGGAAGCTGTTTTCCAGAAACTTCCAAGCCTACAAATACCTGCCCGAATCTGTCGAAAACTTTCCCCAATACGAACAAATGACCGACATCCTCAAGGCAACAGGCTACGTCAATACTCGTTACATTTCTCTTTCTTTCGGAATCGCCGCCATCTACTCGGGCGAAAAACCATAACTTTTTTAATGCCGGGTAGGTAAGGGGAATTTCACCCCAAACCTCCCACAGAACCGAACGTGAAAGTCTCCCTTCATTCGGCTCGTCTTATCGTGACCGGTTTTAATTTGAAGTATTGCGGGATA